>NZ_DDFB01000040.1:0-3967 GCF_002336885.1 Novosphingobium sp. UBA1939
TCACGGTCTTCTGCAGGTCGTCGAGACTGGCATCGAGCAGGTCGAGCTGCCGGAGCCGGCGTTCGCCATAATAGAGATCGATCCATGCGAGCGCGGTCTCGAGCCGCACGTTGCGGCCTTCGACCAGCTCGCCCGCCTCGGCGACACCGATATCGGCCGCGGCGCGCGCGGCGCGTGCATGGCGCTTGGCGAGATTGGGGAAGGCCTGGCTGAACCCGATCGTCGCCATGGTGAAATCGTCGCGCGTGAAGCTGCCGGCATTGGGGCCGCTCACCGGGAAGTTCTGCAGGCCCAGGTCGAGCGTCGGATCGGGCAGGCGATCGGCCGCGACCGCCGAGGAGCGGGCGCCAGCTGTCGCCGCCGCGCGCGCCTTGAGGCTTGGCGCATTGGCGGCAGCGAGCCTCAGTGCCTGCTCGTAGGTGAGCGGGCCGGCCGACACCGGCACGGCCCAGGCGCTCGCAAGCGTCGCACCGAGTGGGAGCAACAGGCGTCGCACAGCGCGCCTCGGCATCATGATCATGGATATCATCCCCTCATGACAGAGGCGGCGCGCCACCATGTGACGCGCCGCTCCGGAGTGGGTTAGCCCTTGTCCGACCTGACTGCGCCGCGCATGCAGTCGGCGGCGCTTGCCTGCATCATCGCGCAATCGCAGCTGGCGATGTCCCGGCTCTGGGGCACCCATATGCGGACACGCGCAGGGCCGGTCGCCCGCGGACCATATTGCGGCGCCGAGCGCCATTCCCAATGGCCCTGAGGCGTGCGGCTCGCGTCGGCTGCAAGCGCAGGCGCGGCGAGACCGAGGGCCGCCACAAGGGCGGCCGGAAGCATTTTGATCATCACGAAGACCTTTGACTGAAAAGAAGGAAACCGGGCGCGCACGCATCGATCGATGCGCGCAGCCCGTGCTCGTTCAATCAGACAAGGCTGGTGGGAGGATCCGGCTCGGGCACAACCGCCTTGCCGGTCAATATCGTGTCGGTCGTCCAGAAGCTGGCCGCGTCGTAGAGACGCGCAGGCGCAACGCCGCCTGCCAGGTCCGCTGCGACCAGCGGGATCACGCACCCCATCGCGGCGATGCAATCGAGCGTCAGGCCCTTGCAAGGCTTTTCGCTGGGCGCAGGCTGCTGCTTGGCCATCATTGCCATGCAGTCTGCATCCATGCCCTTGGCCAGCGGCGCGCCTGCCGCCTGCGGCACGCTGTGCGCGGCCGCCATCTGGGCTCCGAAGAGACCGGACAGCGCTCCGATGACGAGCAGAAGGGCGAGCAGGCGTTTCACGAGCCTCGATATCTAGCGGGTTTCGCTGGCGCAGCCAACCAAAGTCTCGCGCCGCGCGGGTTTTGAAGTGCTGACGGCTGATTCCGTCAACTCCGCGTCAATAAAGATCTGGCCCGGGGAAGAAGACCGGCTGCGGCCTCTACGTATATCGAGGCTGGACCCGGGACCGTAGTCCCAAGCCTGAAGAGACGCTCTTCCCCCCGGCAGGTCCGGGCGGTGGCTTACCATCCAAGGAGGTGAATATGGTCAGAAAAACTCTCATGGTCGGGCTTGCCGGCATTTCGATGCTTGCTGCCGTCCCCGCTATGGCCCAGGGCATCGGGCACAGCTTGTTCATGCGCGGCTCGATCGTCGACACGGGCAGCAACGGCACGGTCGTCTGCATCGGCAAGGCCGATGGCGCCGAGGTCGGCCAGAAGCTCGAGGTCTATCGCGTCGTGACCCATCTGGGTCCGCCCAAGGGCGTGGCGCCGACCTATCACCGCCAGCTCGTCGGCCATGTGACGATCGATCATATCTTCGATGATCACTTCGCGCATGTGTCCGTCGCCGACGGTACGCCTGCCAAGCACGACATCGTCGAGCTTCGCAAGAACTGACGCGCCGGTGGCCCGGCGGCACACGCTGCCCTGATGCGAGGCATCGGGGCAGCGGGTTGCCGGCGGCAACGGACCGTTCGGGATCGAGGCGAAACCGCTTGACCCTGGACCATGGTCCTACCGGCATGATCGAGCGGATGACATGGGCAATTTCAAGATCGGCGAACTGGCCGCCGCGGCAGGCGTGGGCCGCGATACGATCCGCTATTATGAGCGGATGGGCTTGCTGCGCGAGCCCGCGCGCACGGCAGCGGGCTACAGGCTCTACGACGCGACCGACCTCGAGCGCGTCAATTTCATCCGCTCGGCGCAGGAGCTTGGTTTCACACTCGAACAGGCCCGGCAGCTGCTGGCGCTCAGGGCGTCGGACACCGCGCATGCCCAGGCCGTGCTCGATATCACGCTTGCCAAGATCGCTGACGCCGAAGCCCGGCTCGAGCGCCTGTCGGATATCCGCGACATGCTGCGGATGCTCGCCGACGAATGCCCGGGCGAAGTGCCCGTCTCCGATTGCCCGATCCTCGCCTTCCTGACGGCGCGGCGGAAAGACCAGCAGCATAACAAGAAACATCAGGCAGCGCAGGACGAACGATCATCACTAGCGAAAGGGGTTTTGTCATGACGAAAATGCGTTTGATCGCCGTCCTCACGCCGGCGCTGCTTCTAGGCGCCTGTGTAACCACGCGGCCGACCTCGGCGCAGGTCGAGAGTTGCCGGGCGATGGAGGGCAATATGGGTCTCCAGACGCCGCATGATCATGGCGAGATGAAGGGGCAGGGGCGCAACCCGATGAACCTCTCGCACGACCGGTGCCTTCAGATCCTGCGCAGCGCGCAATGAGCCGGTCCGGGCGCCATCCCCGGCGCCCGGGACCACAGTTTTCAAGCCAAGGAGCAAGCTATGATCAACCATGCGAAAAAAGCCCTTCCGCTTGTCGGCGGAAGCCTGTTGCTGGCGCTCGCGCTTTCGGGCTGCGACCGCCAGGCCGACCAGACGGTGCCGCCCGCGGCGAACAGCGTCGCCGCCACCCCGGTCCTGACCGACAGCGGCAACGCTGCAGACGCGGCGTCGATGGACGCGATGAGCAACCAGGCCGAGATGGAGCGGCATCACCGTCAGGCGATGGACCATGACGCGATGCGCGCCGGGGCCGGCAACCAGACCGCGCCGGCACCCGATCCCGCGCCGGGCAATTCGGCGATGCCGATGAAGGATATGTAAGCGCGCTGAAAAAGGGGATGAGGATGTCCAGGCGGATCAGCCTTCGACGCTTGAGCCTCGGCTGCGCAATCGCTCTCAGCCTGTCCGCGGGCGCGGGCGCGCAGGAGGGCGAGGATCATGCCGCGCATCATGGCGCAGGCATGCCGGCCGGCGGGGGCATGTCCGCACCGGCATCGTCGGGGTCGTCGGACATGGCGAAGATGATGAACCCCATGATGGATCGCATGATCAATGGGGAAGGGGAGAATGAGCACGGCCACGAATCGCGCCGGACCGGCTTCATCTCGCAACTGCTCGCCTTTCCCGCGCTCGACGAAGCGGCAAGGCAGCGGGTCGCTGCGCAGGCTGGCGAACGGGTAAGCACGGGCCTAGCGATGATCAACGCCGCCTCGGCCGACGGCGCGCGTGCAACCACGGTCTCGGCCCGGCTCGATGCGGCGCGCCGCCTGCGCGATGGAACCGACCTGTTCCGGTCCGGCACCGCCGCGCAGGGCGCGATCGGGGGCTTGCAGCCGCCCCGGGAGGTCGGCCTTGCCTGGCTGCGCGATCAGCTCGACATCGACCAGGCCGCGCCCGGCCATGCCGACCACTGGTTCGGCATCTCGCCCTCACACCTCCTTCTCATGCTCTTCCTGGGGCTGGTGAGCGCCACGCTGATCGCGCTGCAGATCTTCCGCCTCCGGCGGATCGGGGCGATCGCCGGCGGTGTCGCCACCGCCAAGACCTCGGAAAAGCCGGAGCCGAAGGCTGTCCCGCCCGCTGCGAAGCTCGCGCACGCACCTGCCCCCGTTGCCGGCAGCGCCGGGCTCGCCTCGAGCAATGCGGCCGCGCCCGCGGGAGCTTCGCTGCGCAAGCCCAAAAGCTGGG
>NZ_DDFB01000156.1:0-43725 GCF_002336885.1 Novosphingobium sp. UBA1939
GTGGAGCCATAGGTGAAATACCACCCTGTTGTTTTCTGATGTCTAACCCAGGACCGTTAGCCGGTTCGGGGACCCTCTGTGGCGGGTAGTTTGACTGGGGCGGTCGCCTCCTAAAGAGTAACGGAGGCGCGCGATGGTAGGCTCAGGCCGGTTGGAAACCGGCTGTTAGAGTGCAATGGCATAAGCCTGCCTGACTGCGAGATTGACGAATCGAGCAGAGACGAAAGTCGGTCATAGTGATCCGGTGGTCCCTCGTGGAAGGGCCATCGCTCAACGGATAAAAGGTACGCCGGGGATAACAGGCTGATGATTCCCAAGAGCTCATATCGACGGAATCGTTTGGCACCTCGATGTCGGCTCATCACATCCTNNGGTCCCTATCTGCCGTGGGCGTCGATACTTGAGAGGAGTTGCCCCTAGTACGAGAGGACCGGGGTGAACATGCCTCTGGTGTACCTGTCATTCCGCCAGGAGTGCAGCAGGGTAGCTATGCATGGACGGGATAACCGCTGAAAGCATCTAAGCGGGAAGCCTCCCTCAAGATAAGGTATCTTCGAGTCGTGATAGACCATCACGTTGATAGGCCGGGTGTGGAAGTGCGGTAACGCATGAAGCTAACCGGTCCTAATAACTCTGTTCATGCTTGAGAATCCCGCCATCAATGACAGGCCTGCCCTTGCAGGTCCCGTCCAACGATGTCGGACGATACCAGCCAACTTAACAACATCGCAAAATCCATCCCAAAAAGATGGACCCAATGCATCGATACAATCCGTCGGCTCCATTGCCTGGTGGCCATAGCGTCTGTGAACCACCCGATCCCTTCTCGAACTCGGCCGTGAAACCAGTCCGCGCCAATGGTACTAACGCTCAAGCGTTGGAAGAGTAGGTCGCCGCCAGGCATTGAAGCCGACGGATTAATCCAACACAAAAACCCATTCATGATGATCAGACAAAAGCCCGCCTTCCGGCGGGCTTTTTGTTTGCCCGCGTTTCGTGAACCGAAGCGGACTCTTTGTTGCAACAAAGCATCAGGCGATTGCCGAAAATGCACCCGCGTGCATTCGCTGCTGGCGTGCGCCGTAAATCGCCCTAGAACACCCACATCCACCGTTCGCCCGGCGTGGCTTGGGAGAGGATGCGGGAAAACTGCACCGCGCCGGGCGTTACGGGGACATCATCAACGACAGTTCGGCATTGTTCAGCGCTTTTCGGTAGCGCTGCTGGCGTCTGCCTGATCGGCGCTCCAGACCTTGCCGCCGCCAATCCACGTCTCGAGGACCTTGGTGGCGCGTATTTCCGCCGCGCTGGCGAACATCGGATCGGTATCGACAAACACGAAATCGGCACGCTGGCCGGGAGCCAGGCGGCCGAAGCGCTGTTCGGCGAAGCCGGCCCAGGCCGCGCCGCTGCTATATCCGGCAAGCGCGCTGGCCCGGTCGACGCGTTCCTGCGGCTGCCATCCGCCGACAGGCTGGCCCGCTGGATCTTCCCGGCTGATCGCCGCCACGATACCGGCAAAGGGATCGGCTTGTTCCACCGGCGCGTCCGACCCGAAGGCGAGCGTTGCACCCGCCGCCTGGAGGGAATGCCAGGCATAGGCGCCGGTGAGCCGCTGCGGCCCCAAGCGGGCCTCCGCCATCAGGCGGTCCGAAGTCTGGTGCACCGGCTGCATCGAGGCGACGATGCCGTTGCGCCCGAACCGCGCGAAATCGGCCGGGTCGACGATCTGCGCGTGTTCGATGCGCCAGCGACGATCGCCCTTGTAGGTCTGCGACAGATCCTCGATGGCATCCAGCACGGCGGCATTGGCCTGATCACCGATGGCGTGCACCGCGATCTGGAAGCCGTCCATCGCGGCGCGGCTCATCAGGTTTCGCAACTGCGTGTCGGACAACTGGGGCAGCCCGCGCGTGCCGGGCGCATCGGCATAGGGGGCCTTGAGCCACGCCCCGCGCGATCCCAGCGCGCCGTCCATGTAGAGCTTTACGCCGTTGAGACGCAGACGGTCCTGATAGAGCCACGGGGTGGGGCCGGGGCCGGCGATCAGCGCCATCTGATCGACGCCGGCGGCATAGGCCATGATCCGGATATAGAGTTCGTTGCGATCACCGGCGCGGCGATAGGCCTGCCAGTCCTCGATGCTCGTGCCCATATCGGCCACGGCGGTTACGCCGCGCCGGAACAGCAGGCGCTGGGCGGTCGCCAGCGCGACATCGCGGTCGGCCGCGCGCGGGGCGGGGACGACCCGCGCCACCAGCGCTTGCGCGGCATCGACCAGCACGCCGGCTGGCGCGCCGGCGGCGGTGCGTTCGAGATGGCCGCCGGCCGGGTCTTTGGTCTGCGCCGTGACACCGGCGGCTTTCAGCGCCGCACCATTGGCCCAGCCAGCATGGCCATCGACGCGTTCGAGCCAGACCGGCTTGTCGGCTACGACGGCATCGAGTTCCGCCGCTGTGGGAAAGCGCCCCAGTCCCCAGCTTTCCTGATTCCAGCCGCGCCCGATGATCCAGGGGCGATCGGCATGCTCGGCGGCATAGCTCTTGATCCGTCCCAGCGCTTCGGCCAGCGATTTCGTGTCCGACAGATCCAGCGTGAGCGCGGCAAAGCCGAGCTGCATGACGTGCGCGTGCGCGTCGATCAGGCCGGGCAGCATGATCCGGCCCTTGCCGTCGACGTGGTACTGAATGCCCTTGGGAGGCTTTTTCTCGCCGGGCCGGTAGATCGCCTTGATCACGCCGGCATCGTCGAAGACCAGCGCCGAGAACGTCTGGACGCGGCCATCGGGGCCGATGGTTTCGCCGCTGACGTTATCGACCAGCGTATCGGCCAGCGCGAGCGAAGGGGCTGTCGCCAGCAGCAGTGCCGCGATGGCGGCCCGGCGCCCGTGGCTCACGCGGGCGAGCCTTTCTCGCTACCCCTTCTGGGCAGGCGGCGGATCAGCGCGCTGGTGTCCTCGCGCCCGCCGCCCAAAGCCTGCACGTCGGCATAGAACTGGTCTATCAGCGCCGTCGTCGGCACGCTGGCGCCCAGATTGCGGGCTTCCTCGATGGCGAGGCCCAGGTCCTTGCGCATCCAGTCGATGGCGAAGCCAAAATCGAACTCGTCCTTTGCGGCAGTGTGCCAGCGGTTGTCCATCTGCCAGCTTTGCGCCGCGCCGCCCGAAATCGCCTCGAACACCTTGTCGAGATCGAGGCGGGCGATCTGGCAGAAGCGGATCGCTTCGGAAAGGCCGGCGATGGCACCCGCGATGCACATCTGGTTGGCCATCTTGGCCGTCTGCCCGGCGCCGGACTTGCCCACGTGGACCACCCGCTTGGCATAGGCAGCAAGGATCGCGCGCGCCGCGTCCACCGCTTTCGCGCTGCCGCCGCACATGATCGAAAGCGTGCCGTTTTCCGCGCCGGACTGACCGCCGGTGACGGGCGCATCGACGCAGAGCAGTTCCTTGTCGCGTCCTTCCACCGCGATCTGCCGGGCGATCCGCGCGGAAACCGTGGTGTGATCGATGAACAGCGCGCCCCGCCGCAACGTGGAAAATGCGCCCGTGGGGCTGAGCACGACATCGGCGAGATCATCATCGTTGCCAACGCAGGTGATGACGACGTCGGCTCCTTCCGCCGCTTCAGCCGGCGACGAGGCGACACGCGTCGCAAGGCCGGGGTTCGCGGCCTGCCATGCCTCCGCGCGGGTGGCGGTACGGTTGTAGATGGTGAGGCGGTGCCCAGCCTTGCCAAGATGGCGGGCCATCGCGCCGCCCATTACGCCGAGGCCCAGAAACGATACGTTGAGAGGTTCGCTCATGTCCGCCTGTTTAACGGCTTTGGCGGAGGGTTCCAGTCGCAAAGCGCGCGGGGCGTCAGGCGTGCTGCGCCTTCAGGCAAGAGGTCAGCGACAGATAGAATTCCGCGATGGCAGCCAGTGCCTGGTCACTGATGACGGGTGTAGCTCCGTGCCGGGTGGGGACAAGCCCTTGCCCGCGCGCGGCGATGGCAAGATCATGGGCCAGTCTCGTGCCGGGCGAAACCGGCGAATGGCCCGTTGCGAAAGCGCGGACGCGTCCGATCGCGCGCAGGCGCAGGACGTCCACCGGAAAGCGGCTTTCCATCGCCTTGATCCGCGACAGCTTGCGCGCGCTATCGGTGTCACCCTCCGCTGCGGCGCCGTGGCGGGACGGTGCCTCTGAAGGCGGGGCGTGCTCGTCGATAAGGATGGCCAGGAAGCGGTCGAGTTCCTTCAGGCAATTGCCCGCCAGCCGCAGCGCCACGCGCGCGGTACGTTCGCAGCCCGGCATCACGGTGGCATCGCGCGCGGCGCGATCGATCAGAAAACGGCAGCCACGCACCATTGCCCGATGCGCTGCGGAAAGCGCGGCTGCATCGGCCTGGACCCGCGTGGGCGAACCCTTCCGCGAAAGGGACTCAGGCAAGGAGATGGCACCCGGATGGATGGCGACGGTAACGTTCGGTCATGGGGCTGCTCCGATCCAGACGTGCCAGCGGGAGGTTTCATCGTGCCGGCAGTGCTATTTTCGGAACCTGACGGATGCGCCCGCTTACAGCAGTTGCGCGCGGCCGTCCAACGCGGAACTGCGCCATAGTTTGCAGCGGGAATGGATCGGTAGCGGGAACCGCGAAATAGCCAGAAAAGCTTAGATTTTTGCCATTTGTGGACGGAGCATTTCGCAGGATACCCCCAATCATACCCCCAAATGTGCTGGCTAGGCGCATTTCCGGGCGGCTGGAGGGCCGCCCCGCTTACCCCTCCCAAGGCCCGTGCGGAGCAGAACCGGCAATTCGATTCGGGCGCGTTTACCGGCCCAAGAATTGCCGATTAGACCCCCACACCGTACGCGACAAATCGCACCCGGAAAGCCAGCATTTCCCGGCGTCTCAGCAAATGGCAGCTTCCCTGTCAAATCTGACTTGCGGCCAGTTTCCAAGTCATTTCCAATTCACCGGCGCAAAATGACCTTTTATTCTCGTCACTTACGCGCCCTTTTGAGCGGGGAAGTCGTGACTTGAATGTGATTGGCTGGCGGCAGCTCGGATCGACCCAGCCGGGCGGCTGGCGCTTCGCGTTGTGGGATTGCTCTCCGCATGACGGGAACGGCGGGAAATTGGGAACAACTCGCCTAAACACCTGTCAGGCAAAGGCAAATCGTGTTCCCATGAATTGCCGAGCCTGTTCCCCACCACTTTTGCGTGGGAACATGCCGCCAATTAGTTGTCACCTGATGGGAAGGGATACGGCCGGAGAAGGCCTGTTCGATGCGGCACCCTCCGCATGTGCGGCCGCCGCTGATCCTGCCGGACGGCGGGCGCCGATCAGCTCAAGCGCATCAGTTGCAACTACCCGCACCTCATCCTGCGACAACGTACGTGCCTGTCCTGTGTTGGCGTTCTCGCCGTGGTGATCATCCCGCGTCGCAATGTTGCAACGGTCGAGCTGTGCAAGATCTCGGTGGCAGGGATGGGCAAGGCCCTCTCTCCTGATCGTCTCAACGATCGAGCCGAGGTTTTGGTCGGCAGCGAAATACGCTCGGTATCGCCTGTAGTGGGTCTCCAACACCCGGCGGACTGTTAGGGCGACTTTGCCGTGATCCCCCTCGTTCCGATCGACGTAGGCCGTCAGTTCATCAATCATTTTGATGTGCCGTGCCCGACAAAGAGCGTCCAAGTCCACGACAGAGGCCTCCGACCATTGCCCCCCGGTGGCGAAGTCGATCTTGAAGGCCGCGCATGGCGTGCCCACGCAACGGGCCTCGATGTCCAGGAGCAAGTGCTCGTCGTGCGACAGCACGATCATCTGGCGGCATCGGCCGCACAGCTCCTTGATGACCTCGACCGTCATGTACCGGCGATGGCTGTCGTGGCTGCTTAGCGGGTCATCGACCACCACTGTCTTCCCGGCGAGGCCCGTGTCGCTGTCGAGCATGGCGAGGAAGAAGGCGAAGGCGAGCGTTGTCTTGTCCCCGGCCGACAGCGTGTTGCGGAATGAGGGGATTGCGTCCGCCTGCCGCCCCCGTCCGCGCGCGACGGTCTCGCCCTTGATGAGCAACCCGTAGTCCACTTGGCCCGAGTTGCCCTGCATACTGTTGGTGATCTTCGAGATGGTGAAGCTGGCGCCGAAACGCCCGAGGTAGTGATTTACACGGTTGTGGTACTGCGCGGCCGAGGCCTCATTCACGTCCTTGAGCTTCTTCTGGATGTAAGTCCGGGTCTTGCGCGCCCGCGCGTCCCGCTTCTTCGCGCGGAAGTAGGCATCGACCCGCTTCTGGACCCCCGCATCATGCCGGGCGATCCGCTTCTTCACATTGTCGCGGTTCGCCTGGGCGACCGCCAAGTTGGTCGGTGCGGCGGTCGAGACCTTCGCGGCAGCGTCATTGATGGCGACAACGGCCTCGTTGTAAGCGTTGATGAGGTCGGTAGCGGCCGTGAGCTTGGCAGCGATTTCGGAGAGCTCCGCCTCGGCTTCGAGCTTGTCCAGCGGTGACGCGCGCTTCTTGCCGCATAGCGCCTTGGCCGCCTTGTGGGTGTCCGCGATCACGGGGCCAAGCTCGGCCATCTCCGGGAGTGGCTTAACCAGCCGGACGTATTCGCCCCACTTGCGGGCAGCCTCGGCATTGGTCTCGACCTTCGCAGTCAGGCCGGTGCGGGTGTCCTCTCCCAACGCCGCCTCGACCTCGACCCCGAGCTCCCGGACCGCCGCTAGGTGGGCCTTGTAGGTTTCCCCGAAGATTTGCCCGTACAGCGTCACCATGCCGGCCTGATCCACGTCCTCGCGCCCACAGAAGGGGCAGGAATCATCATGGATATGGTCTAAGCCGTAGCCGATCCACTCTTCGGCCTTCTTGTCGAGGTGGAAGCGGGTGAAGTGCTCGAGCAAGCGGTCCCGAGCTGAGGCGTCGATGTCAGCGACGGTACCGGCGAGGACGGCGGCCATGCCGGTCGGGAGAGCGGGGACGGGAAGCTCCTCGAGCTGCTTGAGGGCAGCGATCTTGTCCGCCTGCTGGACCGCCTTCACGGCGCGCTCCGCATCCTCGAGGCGCTTGTCGTAATCGGGGTTGGGCGCCAGCGCGAAGAACTCATCCAACCCCATGTCGGCGGGCTTGTCATCGGCAAGGGCGGTCTCGGACGCCTTCAATTCCGCCGCTGTCTTCCGGTTGATCTCGTTGAAGCGCTCAAGGTGAGTTGCCAGGCGCACCCCGTCGTGCCCGATGATGACCGAGAAGAGGCCACGATCATGGGCGAGCTCAGTCAGCTCTCCCGCATAAATGTTGTCGGTGATGAACGTGGTGTCGAATACCTCGATTGGCGCGCTCTTCGACTTCCACTTGCCATTGTTAAAACGAATGTTGCCGGTCTCAGCGATGAGGGTAATCTCTGGCGCAGCGCCGCCGTTACCCAAGGACTGGCGAGCGAGAATAGTATTAGAACAGCCATCACGCGCAGCACGGAGAACTGAGGTCAATGTCGACTTGCCCCTCCCGTTTGCGCCATAGAACAGCGTCAGTTGGGAGAGCTTGGGGGAGCCGGGCGTGTCAAACGCACGCAACACCCCTACATTGCGAATGACGAACTTGCTGAACATGAATGAACAGCTGACTCGGAATCGAATCGAAGTCAAAGCTGTTCATCAACATTCAGGCACGTCCGCATAAGTTGGCATGGTTGCCTTTGCTGCGCGCGGCTTGCTCACACCCAGCCGCGCCTACGGCTGCAACTCGCTACCGTAGTGCAGCCGCAGCGTGGGAACCGATACCCCAATCAGCTTGGCCACTCTCGCTACCGGCATTCCCCCAAGGATCGCCCGCCGGACAATCTTGCGTGTTGCAGGCGTCGGTGCGTGTCGCCGCCGTCCTTTAGGCGGGCTGGCCACGGTGCTGGGGAAATAGTGCCTTGCGACGGTGTTCACGCAGACGCCCAAGGCCCGTGCGATGGTTGACCAGGTCGCCCCAGCCGCCTTCAATTCGTTCGCGATCAGCATTTGTTCCGGGGTAGGAACGTGTGGCTTTCTGCCGACGCGCTGGCGGGAAGGCTCTGGCCGCGTCTCGAACAGATCGAATTGCGGCGGGCTATCAGGGGCGGCCATCACCAGCCGTCCAGATCATCGGCAAAGGGATCGCCGCCGTAGTCGTATTCATCCGCACCCTGCGCGGCTGGACTATCCATCGGCCAGTCTACCGGCCCGGCTGGAGCGTCGGCAGGCGAAGGGACGGATTTTGCCAGGTCGCTTGCATCCCATTCCAGAATGGTCGCGCGCACCGTGTAGAACCGGGGTGTTTGGTCGCCCACACGTTGCTTGCGCTTGGACCGCCCACCGTCGCCAGGGACAAGGAAACCTTGCTCTTGCAGGACCGCCGCCGCTTCCTTCAGGTCGAAACCGGCAAGAATCTCGCTCCAGCCGCTATCGTGGAACAGGTAGCAGGGCTTTCCCGGCTCAATGTCGTGCAAATAGCCCAGCGTGGATAGCGAGCGGGCCTCGCCTTCGCGGTTGCTGGCTCCGCCTCCACTATCGCCTGCATCGTCCCCATAGAACGATTGCACCTTACCATGGGGAACGCGACCGAAACGGGACTGCCCGGCTTGTATGGCGTTCCGCACCCGCTCCAGAATCTGCCGATGCTCTCGTAGGCCGGTGCGTCCGAACCCAGCCGCCCACGCATTGAAGCAGGCCAATGCCGCCGTCTCTGCCTCCCCAGCTCGCCACGGCACAACACCAAGCGCCGTGGCCATCTCCCCAGCCGCCGCGACCGCAGCGAAGCGCAAGGCCCCGCGATGCACCTGCCCACTATCCCCGCCTTGCTTGGCCTTCCCGGCAAAAGCCTTGGCCAACCGTTTGGCCTCGCCCTCCCAATGGGCAGGATCGGCGACAAGGCCGCGCACGAAGGCAGGCCCGGCATGGCCATAGTGGGCGGCGCAGGCCGCCTTGATCGCATCGGAAAAGGCGGCTGGACTGGCCATGTTGTGCAGGGCTTCCCAAGCCCCGAATCCCGCCCCGGCATCGGCTGGCAGATCAAGCAAGCGCAGCTCTTGCCCGGCCATTGTCCGCTCGCTTCGCTTGGCAGCGCGCATATGGTCGGCAAGGCCGATTTCCCCGGTGCTGCATACCATCACCCGCCATTCTGCCCGGCGGCGCAATGCCCCGGTCTGTCCGGCCCGTGCCTTCCCTTGACCGCTGGCGAGCGCATAGGCCGCATTGCCCGCCTCTTGCGGATCAACAAGCGCCAGCTCGTCAAGGATCAGCAGCGTTTCGGTATGGCCGTGGGCAACGCCCTCCAGGGCGTTCCCGGTTGCCCGCCAGCTCGACGCGAAGCCCAGCGCACCGCCCCCGCCCCACACGCTGCCAGCCGCCATGGCCAGCGACGTTTTGCCGGTGCTGGACGCCCCGCGAAAGTGGAAGCCGCCGCCCTCCATATCGAGCCAGCGCATGATTGGCCCGACAAAGGCCAGCGATATGGCGAATGTCAGCAAATTGTTGCCGGGTGCCAACGCAGCCAGTGCACGCCGCCAGCCGTCCAGACTACCCTTTTCCCGATAGTGTAGCGCAGAGGCCGCCCCGTCGAAATGCACCGGCTCTGCGCCCGGCGGCGCGATCACGGCATGGGGCAGGACAAAGCGGCTGGTATCAACCCAGCCGGTCCTTTCGGCCAAGGTGAGGCGGGCACTATGCGTCACCGCTCGCAGGAAGCGAATGAACCGATCGCTCTGGCCCGTCGCGGAGAGGATCAGCATCCCCGCGCCCGCCAGCTCGGCCCGCACTGCGCCAGCATCGGACGCCAGCGCCGCCCGCTTGACAGTCTTGCGCTTTTCCACCCCGTCGCGGTCCCGGAACCGGATCAGCAAGCCCCAATCGCCGCCTTCGCCGTCTCGCGCCTCGCCCATGATGTCGAATGGATCGGACAGCCGCACCGCCCGCGCTTCCGCGCCATCCTTGCCCGGCTCCAGCCAATAGAGGCCATCGTCATCAAGCGTGTAGCCCGGCGGCATTTCCAGCCGCCCGGTGCTGGCGGCCTCCAGCGCTGCGCCGATCAGCCCCAGCAAGTCGGATTGGGCGAAGCACGGCGGAAACGGATCGGCGCAATCCCATGCGGCTGGTAGCGAGGCGGGGAGCTGGACGATAGCCACCCCTTCGGCCCCAGCCGCCAGAGTGGCCTTGTGGACGGCTTGTGCGGCTTCTCGCCCCGGTGTGTCGCCATCGGGCAGGATTGCCACCCTACGGCCCGCCAGCGCTGCCCAATCGGCCTTGCCAACCGCCTTTGATCCGCCGGACCATGACGCCACCGCGAAGCCGGGAAACAGGCCCGCCGCCGCGTCCGCCGTCTTTTCGCCCTCCACGATCAGCACGGGCGCGGCTGGAGCCAGGGCGAGCCGATCCAGCCCATAGAGCGGGCGAGGAACGGGCGGCGCACCCCAGCGCCAGCCCAGCCGCCCGCCTTCGCGCCAGAGCGTTTGCGGCAGGATTTCCTTGGCCCCGTCCGGCTTGTCGAAACGGCAAACCCAATGGATCAGCCTGCCCGCCGCGTCACGATAGGCCCAAGATGCAGAGGGCTTGCCGTGGCTATTGTGCGAGGCCCGCGCGTCCGGTGCATCGGCGGGCACCGGGCACACCCATTCGCCCTTGGGCTTGGGCGCAGCCTTGCGTTTCGTCTCCGGCACGTCCCCGGCTGGCAAATCGTCCCCAGCGGCAATCGCCTTGGAGACGTTGGCAAAGGGATCATCTGGCTTGTCGTTCATGCCCATGGGGAAACCCCCATCGATTCCGCCAGCCGAATGGCGGCTTCGCGCTGGGGCAGGCCCGAAACGAAGGCGGCGAGGCTCACCAGGTCGCCGCCGCCGTCGCCAGTGGCGAAATCCGCCCATCGCCCGGTGGAGACATTGACCTTGAAGCTGCCCAGCCGCCTGTCAGGGCGCAGCGGGTTGCGAGCAACGTATTCATGCCCTTCCAGCCGCCCTTCTGGCAGCAAGCCCCGCACAACTGCGGCAGCATTAGCCAGGGCGTGGCGATTGACCCGCTCGAAATCGATCCTGCCAGATCGCACGTGCCCGCCGTCGCCGATCATCGGTCGCCCTCCAGCAGCTTGTGCAGGGCATGGGCGGGGATCAGCGTGCGGTTGCCGATCTTGACGGCTTCCAGCCGCCCGGCGGCAATCAACTGATAGAGCCGCGTCCGCCCCAGCGACGTGGCGCGGCTGGCCTCTTTGATCGAATAGGCGAGAGGTGCGCCCGTTGGTGTGTCGTTCATTTCCGAACTCCCTTGTTCATGGGAGTTCGGATCAATACGCACAGTTATGGGGACTGCGACAAATTCCGACTTCGGCTAATTCGCCGAATTATCCGTATCGCCGGAGAGCCAGCTTGATCGCTCCAGGGATTTGCGCCGTTCGCGGCACCATTCCGCGACCACAGCGTCCCGCAATCCCAGCCGCTTTGCGACTTTTCCCACCGCAACCTTTTGCATTTCCCCAGCCGCAATGAGGGCTTCCACTTCCCGCGCGACACCCCACCATGCAAGCGAATGGGGCTTGAGCTTACCGCTCTTGCCGGGCCTTCCGCGACGGCGCAGCGACAATTCCGCTTTGAACGCTAGCGCCGCCTCGTCATCGGCTGGCAACTCGCTACGCCCGAAAATCTCCGCGACCATGCCCAGGAGCAACTTGGCATCCTCGATGGCAGCGGACACTTGGCTAGGCGGCAGCGGGTTTACTACCCCCGGCCCGAAGGCCCCCAGCCTCGTGGCTATCAATTCCGCCGCCCATGCAAGCGTCTCCGCTGGATCGCCTGCCAGCGAATCGTGCAAGGCGTACCAAGCCGTCAGTGCAGGCCCGATTATTTCAGGGTCGGGATCACGCGGAATAGGACCGTCCCAGCGGCTGGGATCAGGCCGGGAATCGTCCGCCATCAATCCCGCTCACCGGCTGGAGGGGGCAGGGGGTAGCCACACGCGCGCGGATTTTCCTGCATCGGGATCGCCCATTTCTGTTCCCATGTTCCCAAATCCGCCCGATGGCTTGGGAACAGGCTCACACACTCAAGAGGCGCGGCTTTCTGCCTGTCTGACATAGCTTGTTCCCATGTTCCCATTGTTCCCTTGTAAATCATCGCTTCCCGAAAGCCGTCCGGAAAATGGGAAAATAATCCGCTGGAAATCAGCCCTCTGCGCGTGATGGGAAACCCGGCCCGCGATAGCGCCCGGATCGGGCTGGCAAGGCCGTGGAGGCGAGGCTGCGCAGCGTTTGGCCGGGCGAAGGCCCCAGCCACCCGGCTCGCCTCTCTCTGCCCGCCTGTTTGCGATCCTCCGGCCGGTCGTCCGGAAATGCGGAGCAGCAAGAAAAAAACCTGCCGATGAGAGGGACTGCGGTCCTACGCCAAGTGCGGCTCTGGACTTTTGACCACCCCCCGTCTGCACCGGGTGCGGCTGGCCAGCAGCGAGGCGGAACCGCCATGGAATGCCGCGCGCGTGTGGCTCCCCCATCCCCTCACCGCCGCGCGCCATCACCGCTTCGCGGCCTGTTCATTCCCCGTCCGATGGCCACGACCGCTTGCCGAAATCCCATATCGCTTCCCATGCGCGAAGGTGTCGCGGGTTGCCGGGATCGAACGGCGGCACATCGGCCCGCAGCTCCAGCGATTGCGCCTGTCGTTCCCTTTCCCGTTCCCCCGGAAACTTGAAGGGGAAGGCTACGGGCTGACTTTCGATCAGCTCTCGCTTTGCCTGCATGTGGGCGCGACGTTCCGCAGCTCGCCCCGAATGTTGCTGGACTTGCCGCGTCGCAGCGGTCGGCAGAATGGCCACGTTCGCCGGGCAGGCCCGCCGCAGCTCGCGTAATGACGGGGTGCGCATGGCCGCCGATCAAGCCGCAAGGCGGCGCAGATCGCCCATGACTGCCGTCCACCAGGTCGCTGGCCAATCGTCGAAATCCTCCCAACGCTTGCGGGCGTATTCGATTTTCCAGATCGCGGCTGGCAGATCGGGCGCAGGTGTGGCGATCAGCACATCCTCCGCCGCGCAGCGCACTTCGGTAAGCCGTTCGGCTTCCGCCTCGATGGCATCCGGGATCGGCGGGCCACCGCGCTCGGCTGATTCGTAGCGTGGCAGCCAGGCGGACCGATGGTGGCTATCTTCCGTTTCGCGGGCGATTTCAAAGGCTACCTGCGCAGCATCCCACTTGCTCATTTCCCTTTCTCCTTCGCACGATTGATCGGCACAACATCCGCGCCCTTGCGCAGCGTATCGAGATGGTCGCTCCACCATTGGGCCATTTCCACCCGCTCTTGCCAGTAAGCGCCCCGCGTATATGCGGCCCGCACCTTGTCGGCGTCGCCATGGGCCAGCGCCCGCTCGATGGCATCCGGGTGCCACTTGCCGCTTTCATTCAGCAGCGTTGCAGCCATCGCCCGGAACCCGTGGGCGGTCATTTCGTCGCTGGCGTAGCCCAGCCGCCGCAGCCCGGCGTTCAACGTGTTCTCGCTCATGGGGCGGGCACGGGTGCGGACGGACGGAAAGACATAGCCAGCCGGGCCGGTGAGGGCGTGAATCTCTCGCAGGATCACCACGGCCTGCCGGGACAGAGGAACGCGGTGTTCCTTCCGCATCTTGGTTTTTTCGGCTGGGATGGTCCAAAGCGCCCCGTCCAGGTCGATTTCATCCCAACGGGCATGGCGCAGCTCACCGGGCCGCACAAATACATGGGGAGCTAGTTGCAGCGCCAGCCGGGTAAGCCCAAGGCTTTCATAGCCGTCTATGGCGCGCAGCAGCTCGCCAACCTTTACCGGCTCAAGGATGGCCGCGTAGTGTGTGACCTTGGGCGTGGCCAGCGCCCCGCGCAGATCGCGGGTAGGATCGGACGCCAGCCGCGCAGTCGCTACCGCATAGCGAAACACCATACCCGCAAGCTGCAACGTCCGGCGCGCGCTTTCCAGCGTCCCCTTGCCTTCGATCTTGCGGACGGCGGCCAGAATGTCGGCTGGCTCAATCTCGCCAATCGGCAGGCTGCCTAGGGCCGCATTCAAGCGGGACAGCAGGTATTCGCTCCGCTTGGCCGTGGCAGGTGCCCAGCCGTCCTGCCCGTCCTTTTTCCGCTTGGCGCAATACTCGGCAGAGATAATGGCAAAGGTGTTCATCGCCTCTGCCCGCTGGCGGACCTTGGCCCGCCGCTTCTCCCGCGACGGGTCTTTGCTGGCGGCGATTTGCTCTCGCGCCTCATCCCGGCGCTTGCGGGCGTCGGCCAGGCTCACTTCGGGATAGGCACCGAAGGCCGCCAGCTTTTCCTTGCCAGCCATGCGGTATTTCAGCCGCCAAAGCTTTCCGCCCGCTGGCGTCACCAGCAGATAGAGGCCCGCCCCGTCAGCGAGCTTGTATTGCTTCGCCGCCGGTTTCGCCTGTCGAATTGCAATGTCTGTCAGCGCCATGGCCTGCCCTCGCATACCCCCAGCGCCGCACATCATACCCCTTGCCTGTTCCGGCTTCCCCCAATCATACCCCCATCGGCAGGTGGCTAGATATGGACGCGGGTGAACGAATGCGGCCTGATATGCCGCTAAATACCGTGGATTTCAGGGGTATGTCCAGACTGATACGGACGCGGCTGGACAGGAAATTGGAGCGGGTAGCGGGAATCGAACCCGCGTATTCAGCTTGGAAGGCTGCTGCACTACCATTGTGCTATACCCGCGCAATCAAGCATCGTGCTCTTGATCGCGGCAGCGACCGTTGTCGCCGCCCTGATACGGGCCGATTGCCACGGCGGGGCGGCGGCGTCAACCGGCGTATTGGCAAACTGGGCGAAGCGCCGGCCCCCTTGTATCCTGGCGATAAAGATATATCTTTGAGCCATCTTAACAAGCGAGGCTTTCTTCATGTCCGTAACCCGCGCCATCGTGCCCACCGCCAGCGCCAGCCGCTATCTCCAGCAGTTGTGCAAGCACTGGAGCCACAAGTTCGACGTTACCTTCGATGCGCATCAGGGGCGCGTGCCGCTGCCGCTCGGCCCCGTCGATCTTGTCGCGGACGAGACGGCGCTTACCGTGACCTGCACCGTTGCCGAGGGCGGCGACGTGGCGCGGATGCAGAAGGTGGTTGCCGATCACCTGAACCGCTTCGCCTTCCGTGAAGGCGAACTGGTGTTCGACTGGCATCCGGCCTGAGTTCCGCCTTTACGCGCCTCCGAATATTGTTATAGAACATAGCTAATTTCGGAGGATGTCATGACTGACGCGAATCTCTCGCACGCCGCCCTTGACCGTTTCCTGCGCCCGCGTTCGGTTGCGGTGGTGGGGGCGTCCGACAAGCCGGGCGCGCTGGGCGCCACGCTGCTCACCAACCTGGCGAACAACGGCTATTCCGGCGCGATCTATCCGGTGAACCCGAAGCGCGAAGAGATCATGGGCTTGCGCTGTTATCCGTCGGTCGATGCACTGCCGGAGGGTGTGGACGTGGCGGTGCTCGCCATTCCGCGCGCCGGGGTGCTGGACGCGGTGCGCGGGCTGGCGGCGCGCAAGGCGGGGGGCGTGGTGATCTTCTCCGCCGGATTCGCCGAAGGGGGTGAGGAAGGGCTGGCCGAACAGCACGAGATCGCCCGGATCGCGCAGGAGGCGGGGCTGGTGGTCGAAGGGCCGAACTGCCTGGGCCTCGTCAACTATGTCGATCGCGTGCCGCTGACCTTCGTGGAAACCAACGCCGTGCCGCCGGGCGATCGCCGCGCGATCGGCATCGTCTCGCAGTCCGGTGCGATGGCGGCGGTGCTGGGGACCATGCTGCTCGCGCGCGATGCCGGCGTGTCCTATTCGGTATCGACCGGCAACGAGGCGGCGAGCGGCGTGGAGGACTATGTCGACTGGATGGTCGATCAGCCCGATACCCATGTGATCGCGATGATCGTCGAACAATTCCGCAAGCCGCAGCGCTTCCTGGCGGCGGCGCGGCGGGCGCGGGCGGCGGGCAAGCCGATCGTCCTGCTGCACCCCGGCAAGTCGAGCGCGGCGCGCGAATCCGCCGCCACGCATACCGGCGCGATGGCGGGCGACTACAAGCTGATGCGGGCGATGGTCTCGCGCGCCGGCGTGATCTTCGCCGAAACGCTGGAAGAACTGGGTGACATTGCCGAGATTGCCGTGCGCTGCCCCGTGCCACCCTCCGGCAACACGGCGGTGCTGGGCGAATCGGGCGCGTTCAAGGCGCTGACGCTCGATCTGGCCGAGGAACTGGAACTGCCGCTGGCCGATCTGCATGACGCGGATTCGCCCGCCCTGCGCGCCGCGCTGCCGCCCTTCGTGCCGGTGAGCAACCCGCTCGACATCACCGCGCAGGGGCTGTCCGAACCGTCGATCTATACCCGCACGCTGGAAGCGCTGCTGGAGGACGACCGCGTCGGCACCGTGCTGGCCGGGATCATCCAGGCCGAGCCAATCACCTGCGCGATCAAGTACCCGCCGATCCTGGCGGCGGTGGACGGCAAGACGCTGACCAAGCCGCTAGTCTTCGCCGGGCTGGACGAAGGGGCGGATGTGCCGGCCGAGCGCATCGCCGCGTTGCGGGCCGCGGGCATCCCCTGGTTCCCGACCACCGAACGCGCCCTGCGCGCCATCGCCCGCCTGACCCACTGGTCCGCGCGCGATCTCTCGGCCACGGACAAGCCGGCCCTGCCGCTGCCGGGGCTGGACGCGGTTTCGGGCGTGGTGCCGGAATACAAGGCCAAGGAACTGCTGGGGCCGCTGGGCCTGCCGTTCCCGGCCGGTCGCTTCGCGGCGAGCGCGGACGAGGCGGTCGCGGCCGCCGACGCGGTCGGCTATCCGGTGGCGATGAAGGCGCAGGCCGCCGCGCTGGGGCACAAGAGCGACGCCGGCGGCGTGCTGCTCAACCTGGCCGACGGCGCCGCGGTGCGCGCGGCGTGGGAGCGCATCCACGATAACGTCGCGGCCTATTCGGCGGCGATCCGGCTGGACGGCGTGCTGATCGAGGCGATGGGCAAGCGCGGGCTGGAAATGATCGTCGGCGCCAAGAACGATCCCGAATGGGGGCCGGTGGTGCTGGCCGGCTTCGGCGGCGTGACGGCGGAGATCCTGCAGGACGTGCGCCTGCTGACCGCCGATCTGACCGAGGAAGCGGTCGTGGCAGAGTTGCTGAAGCTGAAGAGCGCGGCGCTGCTCCAGGGCTATCGCGGATCGCCCGCGCTGGACGTGGCGGCGCTCGCGCGCCTGATCGTTACCGTGGGGCAGGTGCTGCGCGCCGAGCCCGCGATCCGCGAGATCGACCTCAATCCGGTGATCCTGCACCCGGTGGGCGAAGGCGTCGTGGCGCTCGACGCGCTGATGCTGGTCGACTGACCGCCGGAATAGGCGGTAAGGCACAAAGGCCCCGCTCTCGCCGGAGAGCGGGGCTTTCGCGTTTCAGTGCCCGGGAAAATCCATCAGGGCATCCACGGTCACGCCGGCACCGCGCAGCCGTTCAGCGCCGTGGAGATCGGGCAGGTCGATCACGAACAGCGCGTGCCGCACCGCCGCGCCTGCCTGGCGCAGCAGTTCGGCGGCTGCCAGCGCCGTGCCGCCGGTGGCGATCAGATCGTCCACGATGACCACGCGCTGGCCTTCGCGGATGACCGTGGGATCGATTTCCAGCCGGTCGCGCCCGTATTCCAGCGCATAGTCGATGCCGATCGTCTTGACCGGCAGCTTGCCCGGCTTGCGTACCGGCAGGAAGCCCACGCCCATGCGCGCCGCCACCGCCGCGCCG
The DNA here is from genome assembly GCF_002336885.1 of Novosphingobium sp. UBA1939. Classification (NCBI taxonomy): domain Bacteria; kingdom Pseudomonadati; phylum Pseudomonadota; class Alphaproteobacteria; order Sphingomonadales; family Sphingomonadaceae; genus Novosphingobium; species Novosphingobium sp. UBA1939. Next base: position 17,734 of record NZ_DDFB01000156.1, read on the forward strand.
AAGATGAAGCCGCGCGCTTCCATGCCGGCAATCAGTTCCGCGTCTGCCGCGCGGGCGCGTTCGGCCAGGTGATCCACGCAGGCGCTAAGCCCTTCGCCATGGGCAATCAGCGTGGTGATGTCGCGAAACAGGATGCCGGGGGAGGGGAAATCGGGAACCGACCGGACAAGCATCTTGAGATCGTCGGGCGTCATCGGGAAACTTTCGAGGAGAGGTTGCGGGGATTTCGGCGCGATGGGTGCGGCGCACCATGGCGTTGCGGCGGCCGTGCGCCAACGAAAAAGGCCACCGTTCCCGGTGGCCTTCTCGTGTCTGGCAATCGGCGGGCGATCAATGTCCGCCCACGTTGCTCCAAACCTGCTTCTTGGACAGATAGGCCAGCACGGTGGCCGCCAGCAGGAAGCCCAGCACGGCCCAGCCGGTCTGCTTGCGCTTGTCCAGCTTGGGTTCGGCCGTCCAGATCAGGAACGCCGCTACGTCCTTGGACATCTGGTCGACCGTCGCCGGCGTGCCATCGCTGTAGGTCACCTGGCCATCGCCGGTCAGCGGCGCGGGCATCGCCAGGTTCAGGTTGGCGAAGTACGGGTTGTAGTGCAGCCCTTCCGGCGTCTTGGCGTCCGGGAACTTCTTGAGGAGTTCCGCGGGCTGGTCCTGATAGCCGGTCAGCAGCGAGTACACATAGGCCGGGCCTTCGTGACGCGCCTTGGTGATCAGCGACAGGTCGGGCGGGCTGCCCTGGCCGGCGTAGTAGACCATCGGGAAGTGATCGGCGGGCAGGTTGTCACGCTCGCCACGGTCACCGGTCTTCGGGTCGAAGGTGGGCTGCTTGGTGCCCCACTGCTTGGCGATCGCCTTCACTTCGGCTTCCGAATAGCCGAGCTGCTGGAGATCGCGGAACGCGACGTGCTTGAGCGAGTGGCAGGCCGAGCACACTTCCTTGTAAACCAGGAAGCCGCGCTGCAGCTGTTCCTTGTCGAAGCGGCCGAACGCGCCGTCGGAAGCGAAGTGCACTTCCTTGGGGTGCTTGTGGAACTCGTGCTCGGCTGTCGGGGCCGCCGGCTCGGTAATGGCGACATAGGCGCCATTACCGAACGACCAGAGCAGCGCGACGGCGAAGAAAAGGCCGACGAAGGGGCCAAAAAGACGGACCATAGGGGTTCTCTCGTTCTTTCCGGTTCGGCTGGCTCAGGCAGCGGGGTTGGCGGACAGCACGGCGCCGTCATCCTTGCCCAGCACGGCTTCGGTAATCGAATAGGGAAGCGGTTCGGGCTTCTCGATCGACGAAACGAGCGGGAGAATGACGAGGAAGTGCAGGAAGTAGTACGTCGCGGCGATCTGCGAGATCATCACGTAGGGTTCCGCAGCCGGCGCGCCGCCGCAGTATCCCAGGATCAGCACGTCCACGAGCAGGACGTAGAAGAACTTGCGGAACAGCGGACGGTACAAGCCCGAACGGACCGGCGAGGTATCCAGCCAGGGCAGGAAGAACCACACCAGGATCGCGCTGAACATGGCGAGCACGCCCATCAGCTTGGCCGGCATGAAGAAGAAGTCCGACGTGAAGGCGCGCAGGATCGCGTAGAACGGCCAGAAGTACCATTCGGGCACGATGTGCGCCGGGGTGCTCATCGGGTTGGCCGGAATGTAGTTGTCCGGGTGGCCCAGCGCGTTCGGCGCGAAGAACAGCACCGCGCAGTAGAGCAGCAGGAACACGCCCAGGCCGAAGCCGTCCTTCGCCGTGTAGTACGGGTGGAAGGGAACGGTATCGCTCTCGCTCTTCACTTCCACGCCCGTCGGGTTCGACGAACCGGGGATGTGCAGCGCCCACACGTGCAGGATCACCACGCCCAGGATCACGAAGGGCAGCAGGAAGTGCAGCGAGAAGAAGCGGTTCAGCGCCGCCTGATCGGGCGAGAAGCCGCCGAGCAGCCACTGCTGCAGCGGTTCGCCCACCAGCGGGATCGCGCCGAACAGGCCGGTGATGACCTTGGCGCCCCAGAAGCTCATCTGGCCCCAGGGAAGCACGTAGCCCATGAAGGCGGTGGCCATCATCAGCAGGAAGATCACCACGCCCAGCAGCCAGATCATCTCGCGCGGGGCCTTGTACGAGCTGAAGAAGAACCCGCGGAAGATGTGGACATAGACCACGACGAAGAACGCCGAGGCACCGTTGGCGTGCGCGTAGCGCAGCATCCAGCCCCAGTTCACGTCACGCATGATGTGTTCGGTGGAATCGAACGCCACGCCCGTGTTGGCGGCATAGTGCATCGCCAGGATCACGCCGGTGACGATCTGGAGCATCAGGCAGACGCCTGCCAGGATGCCGAAGTTCCAGAAATAGTTCAGGTTGCGCGGCACCGGATAACCGGCGCCGACGGCGTTGTAGACGAAGCGCGGCAAAGGCAGCTTCTCGTCCAGCCACTGCATGAAGGGGTGGCTAGGCTTGTAATGGTTCGCCCAGGGAAAGCTCATCGGGTCTTATCCTCAGCCGATCTTCACGACAGTGTCGGAAGTGAATTCGTAGGGAGGCACTTCGAGATTCTTCGGTGCCGGGCCTTTGCGGATGCGCGCCGCGGTATCGTAGACCGAACCGTGGCAGGGGCAGAAGTAACCGCCGAACTCGCCCTTCACCTCGCCTTCGCCGGCGCCCAGCGGCACGCAGCCCAGGTGGGTGCAGACACCCATGGTGATCAGCCAGTTCTTGTGGCCTTCCTTGGTGCGCTGCTCGAGCGTTTGCGGATCGCGCAGCGTCGAGGCGTCGACCGCGTCCGCTTCCGAGATTTCCTTCGGGGTCAGGTTGCGGAGGAACACCGGCTGCTTGCGGAACACGGCCTTGATCGCCTGTCCCGGCTGGATCGCCGAGATGTCGATCTCCGTGGAGCTTTCCGCCAGGACGTCCGCCGACGGACTCATCTGCCGCACCAGCGGCCAGACGGCGGCAAGGCCGCCCACTCCCGCAAAACTTACGGCCGCGATATTGATGAAATCGCGCCGCCGCACACCTTCTCCGGTACCATCAGCCGGAGTGTCGATGCTCGCCTCATCAGCCATTGAAATTCCCTGCCTGCTGCCGCCGCGCCCGCGGACCGGGCGCGGTCCAACTTGCCCCTTTGAACGTGCCCGGGGAAAGGACCGTCCGGTTTATCCCCCTTGCACAGGGGCCGGGCGCACGCGAACAGCGCGCACCAAACCCCCACTTGGGGGGCCTGATAGACGCAAAGGCGATAGTTTGCCAACAGGCATTTTGGTCCTGCGGGAAGCGCGGATTCACAAGGGTTTGGGCAGGGGGGTGAGCAGGGTTTCGCCGGAAGAACCCCGGAAGGGGGATTCGCGGCCTAACGCGGGAAACCGGCGCCCGCAGGCCAGCCGGGGTTCGCCAGCCCCATAACCTTGAAAAGCGCGCCCATCTGCGATTCCCCGGTCAGTCGGTCGAGCGCCGCGTTGAGGGTCGCGACCTGTGCCGGCGCCGAGTGCGCCAACGCCTGCGCGCGTGCGCCGATGCCGAGCGCGTGGAGCCAGGGGCCCTGTTCCGCCGTGCCCATCCACCGCGCGCCGCCGGCTTCGGCGGTTTCCGCCATCGCCGCGAAATCGACGTGCGCGGTGAGGTCAGCCTCGCCGGGCATGGCGAAAGCATCGACCTTGCGGTGCGCGCGCACCGCCTGCAGCGTGCTGCCAAGGCGCGGCGCGGTGTGGCCATAGTCGATGAACAGCGCCGCGCCGCCCTGCGCGGCCAGCCGTTCCGCGACCGCGCGCACAGCCGCCGCAGACGCGGGACTGCTTTCGAGGATCGCGCCGTCGGGCGCGTCCGCGATCAGCGCGGCAAGCGCGGCGGAGACGGTGCCACCCATCGCCACCGCCGCATCCATGGGGCGCGCGCCCACGACCGGGGCCAGCCTGCCTTCGTGCATTCCCACCAGGCGTTCGCGCCAGCCGGCGGCGGTCTTCACCAGTTGATGCACCGGCAGCGCGTCGAGGAACTCGTTGGCGACGATCAGCAGCGGCGCGTCCGCGGGCAAGGTGGAGAGATCGTCGTGCCAGTTGGCATCGGGATGGTGTTCGCGCTGGATCGCGCGCAGCGCCGTGCTGCCTTCCACGAAATGCACGGCGGGTGCCATGCCCTGTCGTCGCATCACGCGCAGCGCGTCGCGCGCCAGCGTGCCGCGGCCCGGGCCGAGTTCGACGTAGTGGACGGGATATGGCGCGCCGGCGCGCGTCCAGATGTCCGTCAGCCACAACCCGATCAGTTCGCCGAACATCTGGCTGACTTCCGGGGCGGTGATGAAGTCTCCCGTCAGGCCCAGCGGGTCGCGCGAATCGTAATAGCGCGCGTTCGATTCGGCCATGAAATGCGCGATGCTCAGTGGCCCGGTGGCGGCGATCAGGCGGGCGAACGTCGCGGTGAGCGAACGATCGTCCCGGGCCGTCGTGGCCCCCCCGGTCACGCGGTGGCGGCCGGCGCGGTTGCCGGCTTCGGGGCCGAAAGCGGAGGGCGAACCAGCGCGCGAATGAAGAAGAACAGGCCCACCGCCATCATCGGCATGGTCAGCCACTGGCCCATCGAGAAGCCGGTGCTGCGGGCGAATTCCTCAAGCTGCGCGTCCGGTTCGCGGAAGTATTCCACGGTGAAGCGCGACAGGCCGTAGCCCAGCGTGAACAGCCCGACCAGCAGGCCCGGCCGCCAGCGCGCGCGGGTCTTCCAGAACAGCGTGATCAGCAGCACGGCCAGCACCAGGCCTTCGAGCAGCGCCTCGTAGAGCTGGCTGGGATGGCGCGGCTGGGGGCCGGCGCCGGGAAAGATCATGACCCAGGGCACCGTGGAGGTGGTCACGCGGCCCCACAACTCGCCGTTCACGAAGTTGGCCAGGCGGCCGAACAGCAGACCGAAAGGCACGCAGACGGCGATGTAATCGCACACCCGCACGAAATTGAGCTTGTTGCGCCACGAAACCCACGCGATCGCCAGCACCGTGCCGATCATGCCGCCGTGGAAGCTCATGCCGCCTTCCCACAGCTTCACCAGTTCGCCCGGATCTGCGAACATGCGCGGCGCGTAGAACGTGGCATAGCCCAGACGCCCGCCCAGGATCACGCCCAGCGTGGCGTAGAAGAACAGATCGTCTGCATGGCGCTGCGCCAGCGGCGCGCCGGGCGAACGGATCATGCGCAGAAGGTGCCAGTAGGCGAGCAGGATGCCCGCCAGATAGGCCAGCGAATACCACTTGATCGTGAAGAAGCCGAGGTCGACGGCGATCGGGGAAAGGCCCAGGTCTTCCCAGTGCAGCGGCTGGTGGGGCAGGGCCATCGCACCCGACGCAAGCAGCGGAACCGACTGTAACAGCGCCGATAGTGACAGCAAGGAGTGAACTCCGTACAAGTTGCAGAAAGGGACCTGTCTGTGTCTTCGCCGGCAGGTTCGCCGCCGGCTTTTGGCACGGCAGCGAATGCCTGACAAACATGAAAAGGCCGCGCCGTGCGGCACGCGCACTTGGGAGAGTAACGAAAGCAATGCTGAGCCAGCTCGATCGGGATCTGTCCCGGATCATGGATGCCCTGACCGCCGAAGGCGGCATGTTTGCCACGGTTCCCTTCCAGCGCGCGGGCTGGACGGTGCCGATGATCGCCGCCGCCCCGCCCAGCCTCGCGGCCTATTTCGCGCTGTTCTGCGCGCAGCAGGGCGATCGCGAATTCATCATCGATGGCGGACAGCGGCTGACATTCGCGCAGATATATGCTGCCGCGCGCGTGGTGGCCGGCGGGTTGGTGGAAGGCCATGGCGTGCAGAAAGGCGAGCGGATCGGCATCGTCGCGCGCAATTCGGCAAGCTGGGTCGTGGCCTACATGGCGGTGGTGATGGCGGGGGGCTGCGTCACGCTGCTCAACGGCTGGTGGAGCGGTGAGGAACTGGCGCACGGCATCCGGCTGGTGGGGTGCCGTCTGGTCATCGCCGACGCTGGCCGCGCGGCGCGGCTCGAGGGGCTGGACCACGGAGCGACGCTGCTGCCGATGGAGCACGACTGCCCGCCGCTGCAAGGGCTGGCCGCGCTGACGGCGCAGGGCGGCGGCGCCGAAACGCCTTTGCCGGATCTGGGCGGTGACGATCTGGCGACGGTGCTGTTCACCTCCGGCTCCACCGGCAATGCCAAGGGCGCCTATTCCGATCATCGCGGGGTGGTGCAGGGCACGATGAACTATCTGGCGCAGAGCGTGATGGCGCTGGGCCGGATGACCGAACGGGGCGAGGCACCTCCGCTGGGCGCGCAGCCGGTAACGCTGGTCAACGTGCCGCTGTTCCATGTCACGGGCGAGGTTCCGGTGTTCCTCCAGAGCTTCGCGCTCGGCCGCAAGCTGGTGCTGATGCCCAAGTGGGACGCGACCGAGGCGATGCGCCTGATCGAGCGCGAGAAGGTGACCTATTTCGTCGGCGTGCCGCTGATGAGCTTCGAGATCGCCACGCATCCCGATCGCGACAAGTACGACCTGTCGAGCTGCGTGACCTTCGCCGCCGGCGGCGCGCCGCGCCCGGTGGAGCACGTCGAACGCATCCGCAAGGCGCTGCCGCAGGGCTTTCCGATCATCGGCTATGGCCTGACCGAAACCAATGGCGTCGGCTGCGGCAATCTCAACGAGAACTATCTCGCCAAGCCCGACAGCACCGGCACGGCCTCGCGCCCGCTGGTTGATCTGGCCATCCTCGATGACGCGGGCAAGCCGCGGCCGCAGGGCGAAATCGGCGAAGTCTCGATTCGCAGCGTCTGCAATTTCCTGGGGTACTGGGACAATCCCAAGGCGACCGCCGAGGCGATCATGCCCGACGGCTATTTCCGCACCGGCGACCTCGGCTATCTCGATCCCGAAGGCTATCTGTTCATCGTCGATCGCAAGAAGGACATCATCATTCGCGGTGGCGAGAACATCTCGTGCATCGAGGTGGAAGGGGCGATTTACGCGCATCCCTGCGTCGCCGAGGCCAGCGTGTTTGGCCTGCCCGACGAACTCTATGGCGAAGTGCCGGTGGCGGTCTATCTGGCCAAGGACGGTTGCTCGGCCAGCGAGGAGGAACTGCGCGTTTTCCTGGCCGAACACATCGCGCCGTTCAAGATTCCAGTGCGTTTCTGGCAGGTTCACGAGCCGCTTCCGCGCCTGGGCACGGAAAAGGTCGACAAGCGGTCGCTGCGCGAGACTTATGCGAAGCTGTGGACGGTCAAGGCTGGTTGACCGGCTGGAATAACGTAGCGCGGCATTGCGGGAACCACGGAGGACTTCGTGGTTTCCCGTCAACCCCGCTCCTTCTATAGAGCCGCCATGACGCTTCCCCGCCTTCCGCACCAGCGCGCGATCGTTGATCGGCGTACCCTGACCGACGCGGTGGCCGCCGCCGTGGCCGAGCATCGCGACAAGGCACGGCCCGTCGTGGTCGAACTGCTGCGCGATGCGCTGTCGCGCGGGCGGTCGGAGCTGATGCGGCGGCTGTCGGAAAAGCCGTCCGCCGGTTATGAATGCGCGCAGGGGCACGCCTTCCTGATCGACCAGCTGGTCCGCGTGATTTACGATCACGTCGTCGGCGACGTCTATCGCGCCAGCAACCGCAGCACGGGCGAACGGATCGCCGTGCTGGCGGTGGGCGGATACGGCCGGGGCGAAATGGCGCCGCATTCCGATGTCGACATCGCCTTTCTCACGCCGATCAAGCCGACGGCGTGGTGCGAACAGGTGATCGAGGCGATGCTCTATTTCCTGTGGGATCTGGGGCTGAAGGTTGGCCATTCCAGCCGTTCGCTGGACGAACTTGTGCGCATGGCGCGCAGCGATCTGACCATCCGCACCGCGCTGCTCGAAGGGCGCTACGTGTGGGGCGATCGCGAACTGTTCGAGGAAGGTTCGCGCCGCTTCTGGGCCGAGGTCGTTACTGGCACCGAACGGCAGTTCGTTTCCGAAAAGCTGGCCGAGCGCAACGAGCGGCACAAGCGGCTGGGTGACAGCCGCTACGTGGTCGAGCCGAACGTGAAGGAAGGCAAGGGCGGGCTGCGCGATCTTCACACGCTCTACTGGATCGGCAAATACATCCACAAGGTGCGCGATCCCAGCGAACTGGTCGACGTGGGGCTGCTGACCGCCGACGAATACCGCCAGTTCCGGCGCGCCGAGAACTTCTTCTGGGCGGTGCGCTGCCATCTCCACGCGCTGACGAACCGGGCCGAGGACCGGCTGACCTTCGATCTCCAGCGTGAGGTCGCCATGCACATGAACTTCGCCGACCGGCCGGGCAAGAGCGCGGTCGAACGGTTCATGCAGTTCTTCTTCCTGCAGGCCAAGCAAGTGGGGTCGCTGACTGGCGTGTTCCTGGCGCAGCTTGACGAACAGTTTGCCCGCCAGAAGCGCGGGTTCTTCGCGGCATTCCGGCGGCGGAAGAAAAAGGTGGGCGTGTTCACCATCGACGCCGGGCGCATCACCGTGACTGGCGACGATTTCTTCCGCAAGGAGCCGGTGCGGCTGCTGGAGATGTTCGCGCTCGCCGATCGCGAGGCGATGGAAATCCATCCGGAAGCGATGCGGCTGGCCCAGCGCGATGCCGGGTTGATCGATGCCCGCGTGCGCAAGGACCCGCGCGCCAATGCGCTGTTCCTCGACATCCTGACCAGTCGCAACGATCCCGAAACCGTGCTGCGCTGGATGAACGAGGCGGGTGTGTTCGGCCGCTTCGTGCCCGATTTCGGCCGTGTCGTGGCGCAGATGCAGTTCGACATGTACCACCACTACACGGTGGACGAGCATACGATCCGCGCGATCGGCCTGCTGGCGCGGATCGAGAAGGGTGAGGCGCGCGACGATCATCCGCTGGCCAGCGACGTGATCGCCAAGGTCGCGTCGCGCCGCGTGCTGTATGTCGCCACGCTGCTCCACGATATCGCCAAGGGGCGGCGCGGGGACCATTCGATCCTTGGCGCGGAAGTGGCGATGAAGCTGTGCCCGCGGCTCGGGCTGTCGGCGGCGGAAACCGAACTGGTCGCCTGGCTGGTTCGCCAGCACCTTCTGATGAGCGCCACCGCGTTCAAGCGCGATCTGGCGGACTACAAGACCATCGCCGATTTCGCCGGCACGGTTCAAAGCGTCGAGCGGCTGCGCCTGTTGCTGGTCCTGACGATCGTGGACATTCGCGCCGTCGGCCCTGGCATCTGGAACGGCTGGAAGCGGCAGCTGCTGGGCGACTTGTTCCTGGCGACGGAGGAAATGCTGCGGCTGGGCCACAAGCAGCACGGGCGCGCCGAACGGATCGCGGCGAAGAAGAAGGCGGTGGGCGAGATCCTGCGCGAGCGGGACAACCTGATCGGCACCGCCGGCCGCCAGCTGGGCGAAGCCTACTGGATCGCCGAGCCGGAGGACATCATCGCGCTCAACCTCCAGCAGCTCGACCGCGCGCACGGGCAGCCGCTATCGGTCGAGGCGCAATACTACCCGGCGCGCGGGGCGACGCTGGTCACGGTGATGGCGGCGGACCATCCGGGGCTGTTCTACCGCATAGCCGGCGGAATCCATCTGGCCGGCGGCAACATCATCGACGCGCGCATCCACACCGCGCGCAACGGTACGGCGGTCGACAACTTCCTGGTGCAGGACCCGCTTGGGCGTCCGTTCAGCGAAGAGGCGCAGATCGGGCGGCTCAAGGCCATGATCGGCGATGCTCTGGCGAACCGGGTCAAGCTGGTGCCGCAACTGGCGGCGCGCCCGCTGGCCCGCCCGCGCGCCGACGCGTTCGAGGTCCAGCCGATCGTGATCTTCGACAACAAGGCGTCCAACCGCTTCACCGTGATCGAGGTGGGCGCGCGCGATCGGCCCGCCCTGCTTAACCGCCTGGCGCGCGCGCTATTCGAGGCGCGGCTGGTCGTCCATTCCGCGCATATCGCTACCTATGGCGAGCGCGCGGTCGATACGTTCTACGTCACCGATGTGCTGGGTGAGAAGGTGGCCGCCGAAAACAGGCTGAAAACGGTGGAGAAGCGCCTGCTGGAAGCGGCCGGCGAACACGAGATGAAGGCGGTCGCAGCCTGACGGGATGCGGGCGGGTTTCAGCCCGCGCGCGCCACGATCTGGCGGGCGATCAGCCAGCTTGCCGGGAACGCCAGAACGAAGCCGCCCAGCGCGGCGGCTAGGATCGGCCCCTTGGCAACATAACCTGCCGCCAGCGCGGCGGTGATTCCAGCCCCCATCAGGGTGGTGGCGATGACAGCGTGAAGCACAAGCATCAGGCGCAGCACGGCGCGTTCCTTCCTGGTCCGAACGGCCCCTTGGCCGGCATTCCGCCGAACCGGGCCATTGCGTTCAAAAGGGATCGCGACTCGGATTAATCAGTTTTGCCTAATATGGGTTGACCGGTATCAAATGCCCGACGATTCGTCCCGTTGTGCCGGTCGTCCAGCTGCGTCATGATGGGGTGCGGGAGGCTCGAAAGGATACGGTTTCACATGCCTGAAGCGCAGTACCTCGCCGGCCGGATCCTGCTGGCCATGCCGGGCATGGGCGATCCGCGTTTCGACCACGCGGTGATCGCGATGTGCGTGCACGACGAAAACGGTGCAATGGGCATCGGCATCGGCCAGCCCCGTGATGGCGTGACCCTGCACGGCCTTCTGGAAGACGTGGGCATCGATCCCGGTGTCGCGCCCGATGGGCCGGTGCTCCATGGCGGTCCGGTAGAACCATCGCGCGGGTTCGTCCTCCATTCGCGGGACTGGGGCGGGGCGGGCACGATCGACGTGCATCCGCTGTGCGGGCTTTCCGCTTCGCTCGACATCCTTCGGGCCATCGCGGAGGGGCGCGGGCCACGGCACTGGCTGATCGCGCTGGGCTATGCCGGCTGGGCGCCTGGCCAACTCGAAGGCGAGATGCGGCGGCACGGCTGGTTCGCGGCGGACGGCAGTTCGGACATCCTGTTCGATACGCCGGTCGGCGCGCGCTGGGCCGCGACCTGGCGTATCCACGGCATCGATCCCGCCTTGCTGGCGAGCGAAACGGGCAGCGCCTGACCCGCTTCGGCGTCAGGGCGCGGGGCTGAGCCGTCCGATTGCTTCGGCCTTGCCGATCAGCGGCAGCAGCGCCTTCATGTCCGGCCCGTGGTCCATGCCCGTGAGTGCCTGCCGCAGCGGCAGAAACAGGGCCTTGCCCTTGCGCCCGGTCGCGTCCTTGAGCGTCGCCGTCAATGCGCTCCAGGGGTCGGACGCCCAGTCGATCCCGGCGGCGACCGTCGCGGCCTGATCGAGGAAGGCCCGCGTCTCGGGGTCGGCCTCGGGGGCAGTGATCGGCCCGGTCACCACGAGCCACCAGTCGGCCGCTTCGCCGATATGGGCCAGGTTGGGGCGGATCGCTTCCCAGGCGACCTCGGTCATGCCTTCGGGCAGGAGATGGGCCACGCGCGCGAAGGGCAGGCGATGGACCACGGCGGCGTTGATGCGGTGCAGCTCGGCATCGTCGAACCGCGCCGGCGCGCGGCCGAACCGGGAAAGGTCGAACGCGGCGGCCAGGGCATCCGCATCCAGCGCGGGATCGATCGGGTCCGACGTTCCCAGGCGCGCCAGCATGGCGATCAGGGCTTCCGGCTCGATGCCTGCTTCGCGCAGATCGGCGACCCCCAGCGAGCCCAGCCGCTTGGAGAGCTTGCCTTCGGTGCCGGTCAGCAGCGCGGCGTGGGCGAAGCGCGGCGGCTCCGCCCCCAGCGCGCCGAACATCTGGATCTGCGTGGCGGTGTTGGAAACGTGGTCCTCGCCGCGCAACACGTCGCTGATCCCCATGGCGGCATCGTCGATCGCGCTGGGCAGCATGTAGAGCCACGATCCGTCGGCGCGGCGTACCACCGGGTCGGACATCTGGCGCGGATCGAAGTGTTGCGGGCCGCGGATGCCGTCGTGCCATGCGATCGGCGTGTCGTGGTCCAGCAGGAAGCGCCAGTGCGGCTTTTCGCCCGCCGCCGCCCTGGCCGCGTGATCGGCCTCGGTCAGGCGCAGCGCGGCGCGATCGTAGATCGGCGGCAGACCGCGCCCGAGCAGGACCTTGCGCTTGAGATCGAGTTCCTGCGCGGTTTCGTAGCAGCGATAGAGACGCCCCGCCGCGACCAGCCGGTCGAACGCCGCCTCGTAGATCGCGAAGCGCGCCGATTGGCGCTCCTCGCCTTCGGGATGGAGGCCCAGCCACGCCAGATCGGCGCGGATCGCTTCGACATGCTCCTCGCGGCTGCGCTCGGCATCGGTATCGTCGATGCGCAGCAGGAAGCGACCGCCGTGGCGCTTGGCGAGCAGCCAGTTGTGCAGCGCCGTGCGAATATTGCCGACATGGAGCCGCCCGGTGGGCGATGGCGCGAAGCGCGTGACGACGGGCGTGGAAAGGTTTGCGGACATGGGTGCCCTATAGCGCGTGTCGCGCCGCGCTCAATGCACCGGCGGATCGACGTCGGGCACGGCGCCGATCAGGGCCACCGGCGCGCCGGTCTCCCGCGGGGGCAGGGCGTCTTCGGGGATGTCGTCGATCTGCATGGCGCGCGTTGGCACACGCTCCATATTTCGCACGCGCACGTCGATCCGGCCGTCCGCGATCGTCAGTTCGTTGAAGCTGACCGGAGTCGAGCGGATCCGCTGCGAAAGCGTGCCCGCGCCGATCATGCGGACCGGGCCGTTTGGGGTGGGGTGGATCAGGTCGAACGGATCGTGGACGTGGCCGGAAAGCACGGCCAGCACATCGCGCTTCGCCAGTTCCGCCAGCGCGCGCGATCCTCCCCGCGTCAGCGCCTTGCCGCGCGTGCCGGCCTCCACCAGCGGGTGATGTGCGGTAACGATGGCGCGGACGCCCACGGGAAGCGCGTCGATCGCCGCCAGCGTCTGCGCCAGCGCGCGCCGGGTCACACAGCCTTTCGACCAGTTGAGGCGCGGCTGCGCGCGTGCCGTGGTCTTGAGCGGGATGATCGCGATGCCGTTGACCGGAATCGCGCGCTCGACCAGCGCCTCGATCCGGCGGAAACGGCGATAGGGATCGGTGAAGCGTTCGAAGAGGTTGAAATAGGGCAGGTCGTGATTGCCCACCTCCACCGTCACGGCGGCATCGAGCGAAAGAATCCAGTCGCACGCGGCGGCGAATTCGCGGTGGCGCGCGCGCATCGTCAGGTCGCCGGTGATGGCCACCGCGTCGGGCCGTTCGCGCGCGATGCTTTCGCGCGCCCAGGCCAGCGCCTCGCGGTCCTCCAGCCCGAAATGGATGTCGCTGAGATGGAAGATCCGGATCGGGGCAGAGCTACTCATGCTGCCGGATGCTAGACAGGAAATTCACGTCGCAGTCCATGATTTCGAACGTCTCTTCGCGCGCTCCGGTGCGGCGTTCGCCGTCGATCATCAGTTCGATCGGTTCCTCGGAGCGGCAGCGCACGCGATCGTGTTCGCCCAGCTTGTCGTGCGGGCCAGTGCGGAAATCCCGCCGCAGGATCGCGCCCGCTTGCTGTGCGATGCCGGCGATGTCCTGCGGGCCATAGGCATCGACAGCCATGCCCGCAGCGCCGGGGTGAAGGCGTATGGCGGGGTAGCCTTCCTCGCGCCCCGTTGCCGGCTCGACGATCGTCACGCCGGGGTCCGAGGCGCTGCGGCGAATCGCTTCGCCCAGCGATGTCGCGACGCCGCCCAGATCGCCGTCGCGGATTTCCTCGCGCACGTCGGCCCATACCGCGCCGGGGCCGGCCACGATCTCGCACAGGGCGTCACCTTGCGCGCAGCGGATCAGGCGGCGGCGTGTGGATGAGAGGCTGCCCTGTTCCAGCGCCGCAACCACGCCTTCGACAGACACGTCTTCGCCATGCAGCGCCTTGGCCATGAGGTTCTGCGTGCCGCCCGGCAAGACGAGCACGGCGCCGTCCCATCCATAAAGCCGCGTGCACTGCGCGTTGACGGTGCCGTCCCCGGTGAACACCGCAAGCATGCCGATGCCTTCGCGGTCGAGATCGGCGCGCGCCGGCAGGGCATCGTCAGGAAAGCGCACGACGCGCGCCGGTTCTCTCCCGGTGGCGGCCAGTCTGGCCATCAGGTCGTCGAGCGCGTCGTCGCTGTTGCTGCCGCTGGCCGCGTTGGCGACCAGCCAGATTGGCGGGGTTCGGTCCATCGTTCGGGCAATGCGGCTGGGCGCGCGTGGTTCCCGGGCCGGTTCAGATACGGTCGCTCAGGATCAGCCACGCGGATAGGCCGTTGAGCGCGGTATAGCCGAGGTAGGCGACCGGCCCCCACGCAATGCCCTGCGCGGTCAGCAGCAGCCCGGCAAACAGCATCAGGAATTCCACCGCGAAGCTGAAGCGCCGGTGGAGGCCGTGATAGAACCAAGGCATTTTGCCCAGCAGCGGATGGCCGCTGTCCAGGACTGCCCGGTGCAGAGCGAAATTGCCGATGCCGAGCAGGAATGTGACGAGAATGGCCATTGTTGCGTAACGATAGAACTCTTCTTCCCGGTTGTCAGCAACATGCGGCCCATGCGGTTCACCGGATCAGGACGGTCGTTCGTCGGACGCGGTCGCTTCTCGTCGGCGGGACTTCCTGCCTTGTCGATGACGGCGGGCGCGACGGGGCGGGGCGGCGTAGGACAACTTCAGCGACGGCGTTGCCCCCCATACCCCGATCTGCCGTCGCAGCCCCCCTTCCGGGATCGACCGCCAAACGGTTCCGGACACCAGATTGAGGACCAGACCATGACCGCTCTCACCAAGACCGCTTTCGCCACTGCCCTTTTCGGCCTGACCATCGCCGCGCAGCCCGCCTTTGCCCAGGAAACCCGCGCGGTGGACTATGCCGATCTCGACCTTTCCACGCCGCACGGACAGTCCGCGTTCGACGCCCGTCTGCGCAGCGCGGCCCGCGGCGTCTGCGGCATCGGCACCGATCGCGCTTCTCTGAACGAGCAGGTGTCCGAACGGACTTGCTATAACAGCGCGCTGAACAATGCGCGGGCGAAATTCGCCTCGATCAAGCGCGGACCGGTCCACAGCCGGTAATCTGCACCCCGGGGGCGGACCTCAGCCCCCCGCTCCCGGGTTCTTTTTGCAGATAGTCTGCGGGGCTTGCTACCCGACGATGCGGACCGGAGATATTCCGGCAGCAGCGCCGCCCGCTTCTTCCGCTTCCACATCCGCCAGATCACGCCAGGTGAGGTCGCTGTGCTTCAGCTGTCGATCGTCGTGCGCGCGGATTGTGATCGGCGCGATGGGCCTGCCATCGCGCGCGTCGCACAGCACCGGATTGGCGGCGACGCCGAGTTGCCATTTCTCGCCCCACTGGCGCAATGCCAGCATGGCCGGCAACAGATCGAATCCCTTTTCCGTCAACCGGTATTCGATGCGGCGGCGATCGTCGGCGCAATGCTCGCGCTTGAGAATGCCCGCTTCGACCAGCCTTGACAGGCGGTTCGAAAGGATGTTCCGGGCGATCCCAAGCTCGTCGAGGAAATCCTCGAAGTGCCGGACGCCGTTCAGGGCGGCGCGCAGGATCATGAACGACCAGCGCTCGCCCATGGCTTCCAGCGCCACGGGAAGGCCACACTGTCCGATCTCGGCAAGGGGTTCGTGAAGTTTGTGCATGTCGTCGCGCTTGTACCCCATATCGTCGGCCTATTTAAGTTTTTAGTTGCAACTTAAAACCTATCGATATAGGAAACGATTCGCAACGGAAATCGACCCTCTCCAAGGACCCCATGATTTCCTTGCCATGAAAAAGGGGAAGAATCATGACTGCACTTCGCCATGGCGCGTTGCGCCAGCTTGCGCCTGCCGTTCTCGCGCTGGTCGGAACGGTCGCCGGTTTCACTGCAACCGCCACGCCTTCGCACGCAGCGGGCGGCTACTATTCCGTTACCCTGGCAACCGCTCTCGATGCGCCCAAGCGCCTGATCGAACACGGCGTTGCCTGGTCCTGCACCGGATCGGAATGCTCGGGCGCGCGCGACACCTCGCGCCCCGCAATGGTCTGCGCGCGCATTTCCCAGAAGGTTGGCACGATCGCCCGCTTCGCCACGCCGGACGGCGAGCTTTCCGCCGAGGAACTTGCCCGTTGCAACGGCGGGAAGGCCTGATTCTGGCCTGAAGGATCGATCCGGGCCTTAACAAGCGCCCGGCCGATCCGATCTTTTCTCCAGCGCGTGTCCTCCCGCTACCCTGCCGGACACGCCAAACCTGCCAGGGCCGCGAGCGTCATGCTCGCGGCTTCTTTTTTGCGCACGCCGCGCCTATAGCCTGACCATGCGCATTCCCGCCGCGCTTGGCGCGCTTTCGTTGCTTGTTCCATCTGCCCTGCCGGCATCCCCGGCCGTGGCGGCGGATGCGGCCGCCGATGCGATTACAGCCTACAGCCTGACCCCGGAACACCGCGCCGCGCTGCAATGCGCCGCCGTCTTCGCGATCGTTGCGTCCGAGCAGGCCAACGGGGCACCTGCCGCGCTCGCGTTCCCGCCGCTGGCCGTGCGGGGAAAGCGCTATTTCGTCGAGGTGAGCACGCGGGTCGTCGCCGAAGCCGGCCTGACGCGCGAACAGGTGCGCGATCTGATCGTGGCCGATGTCGGCACCTTGCAGAAGGGCGCCAGTGCCGATCCCGCGGATGCCGCGTTGGCTGCGCAGATGCGCGCCTGTCTTCCGCTGCTGGACAAGACCGTTCCGCCGCTGCGGGCGCCTGACCTTCTGCAATGCACCGCGATCCTCTCGCTCGCCTTCGAGGAAATTCACGGGCGCGAGGGCATGACGCCGGCGGCGCAGGACATGAAGACGCTGACCTCGGTGCTGACCGCGCGCGAGCGTGAGGCGCTGATCGCCGCGGGCAGGAGCGGCGACCAGGCCGACCAGGCGATCGCCGAGGCGCACGACGCCATGCTCAAGGAAGCGTTCGACGAGGGCGGGGGCGTCGAAAAGTACGACATCGCCCATTGTTACGACCTCGCGAAGCCGGATCAGAAATCGCACTATTGACCAGCTTCCATCGCGCTTGGGTGGCCGGAGCGGTTTGTGCTTGGCTGGAATGCGCCGTGCGCTAGACTCCGGTATCCGATTGATGGGGGTGGCGATGGAAGGCGTGGTTATTCTGCTGGCGGTGCTGGTCGCCGTCTATTTCATCACCGGCGTCCGCGTGGTGCGCCAAGGGTACGTCTACACCATCGAGCGGCTGGGCAAGTTCACGCTGGCGGCTACGCCCGGCCTGCATTTCATCATGCCGTTCGTCGATCGCGTCGGGCGCAAGGTCAACATGATGGAACAGGTGCTGGACATCCCCGGCCAGGAGATCATCACCCGCGACAACGCCATGGTCGGCGTGGACGCCATCGTGTTCTTCCAGGTGCTGGACGCGGGCAAGGCGGCCTACGAGGTATCGGACCTCTTCGTCGCGATCATGCAACTCACCACCACCAACTTGCGCACGGTGATGGGGTCGATGGACCTGGACGAGACGCTGTCCAAGCGGGACGAGATCAACGCCCGCCTGCTGGCCGTGGTCGATCACGCCACCTCGCCCTGGGGCCTCAAGATCACCCGCGTGGAGATCAAGGACATCCGCCCGCCGGCGGACATTTCCAACGCCATGGCGCGCCAGATGAAGGCCGAGCGCGAGAAGCGCGCGCAGATTCTCGAGGCCGAGGGGCTGAAAAGCGCGGAAATCCTGCGCGCCGAAGGGCAGAAGCAGGCGCAGATCCTCGAAGCCGAAGGGCGGCGCGAAGCGGCCTATCGCGATGCCGAGGCGCGCGAACGCGCGGCCGAGGCCGAGGCACGGGCCACGCAGGTCGTGTCCGAGGCGATCGCGTCTTCGGGCACGCAGGCGCTCAACTATTTCGTGGCGCAGAAATATGTGGAGGCGGTGCAGCAGTTCGCGGTTTCGCCCAACGCCAAGACCATCCTGTTCCCCGTGGAGGCGACGCAACTGATTGGCTCGCTGGGCGGGATCGGGGAACTGATCGGTGACGCGATCAAGCCTCCGGCCAACCCCGCACCGGCGGACAAGGCGGGGGCGGACAAATCGGGGATGGGCCGTGCTTGACGCGCTGGCGCCGCACTGGGGCTGGCTGGCGCTGGGAGTCGCGCTGGCCATCGCGGAACTCGTCGCCCCGGGGTATTTCCTGATCTGGCTGGCAGCGGCGGCCCTGCTCACGGGCTTCGTGGCGGCGGCGCTGCCGGTGGCGCTGGCCGCGCAGGTGGTGCTGTTCGCCGTGCTGGCGGGCTGCGTGCTGTTTGCGGCGCGGCGCTGGCTGGCCCGTAATCCGGTGGTTTCGGCCGACCCCTTGCTCAACGATCGCGGCGGGCGGCTGATCGGCCAGAGCGTCACCGTCGTGCAGGCGATCGACGGCGGCGGCGGACGCGTGCGCCAGGGTGATACCGAATGGCTGGTGCGCGGTCCGGATGCCCCGGTCGGCACGCGGATGCGCGTGGCCGGGCACGATGGCGCGGTGCTCATTGTAGAGTTTCCCGACTGACCCCATATGCGCGGCAAAGGAGATCCCCATGGCCGACAAGCTGAACCTCACCGAAGCCGAATGGCGCGAAAGGCTGACGCCGGAACAGTACGCGATCCTGCGGCAGGCGGGCACCGAGCGCGCCTTCACGGGCAAGTACGAAAAGAACAAGGCGGCGGGCGACTATGTCTGCGCCGGCTGCGGCGCGCCGCTGTTCGATGCCGCCACCAAGTATGACAGCGGCTCCGGCTGGCCGAGCTTCTATGCGCCGATGGAGGCCGAGGCGGTGGACGAACACCGCGATGTCACGCACGGCATGGTCCGCACCGAAGTGCGCTGCGCGCGCTGCGACGGGCACTTGGGCCACGTGTTCCCCGATGGCCCCGCGCCCACCGGCCTGCGCTATTGCATCAACAGCGCCTCGCTGGATTTTTCGCCCGAGGACTGATCGCCCTGACGTCTGATCGCACGCCTGGTCCGCCTTCGGGCCGGCCGGACGTGGCCTTTTCCCCGCGCGGGAAAACTTCCGATTAACCCTGCGTTACAAATAGCCTATGCAAAGGGCGGTTCGCGTTGGGGGCCATCCATGCCGGATGCCGTGTTGCTCCCGCCAGCATGGTTCGCAGTAGACGGAAAGGTCCGGTAGAAGACTGATGGCCAGACGGGATATTCCACGCAGCCCGGATTCGGGCGGCTCTTCCCGCGCGCCGAAGAAGCCATCGGCCTTCCGCCGTTGGATACGGCGCATTTTCGTCTGGGGCGGCGGCCTTGCGCTCCTCGCGGTGATCGGTGCGGCGGTGGCGGTGTTCGTCACCGCGCGTTCGCTGCCGAGCTACGAGAAGCTGAAGTCCAGCCAGGCCGGCCAGATGATCGTGGTACGCGCCAACGACGGGTCGGAAATCGTCACCCTGGGGCCAAGCTACGGCCGGTGGATTCCCTACGATCGCATCCCGCGCGTGATGCGCGATGCGATGGTTTCGGTGGAAGACCGGCGTTATCGCGAACACTGGGGCGTGGACCCGCTGGGCATTGCCCGTTCGCTGATGGTCCGCGTCGAAAGCGGGCGCTGGCGGCAGGGCGGCTCCACGATCACGCAGCAGCTTGCCCGCAACATCTTCCTCAACAACAGCCGCACCTTCGACCGCAAGCTGCGCGAGGCGGTGCTGGCGCTGGCGCTGGAGCAGAAGTTCTCCAAGGACCAGATCCTCGAACTCTATCTCAACAAGGTCTATTTCGGTGGCGGTGCCTATGGCGTCGATTCCGCCGCGCGCAAGTTCTTCGGCCATTCGGGCGAGCGCCTGTCGCTGGCCGAGGCATCGATCATCGCCGGGCTGGTGAAAGCGCCTTCGCACTATTCGCCGACCGCCGATGCCGAGGCCGCCGTCGGGCGCGCCAAGGTCGTGCTCGACGTGATGCAGCGCAACGGCACGATCACACCTGCCGAAGCCGCGGCGGTCAATTTCAAGGACGTGAAGCTGGCGGGCGAGGAGGGCCAGAACTCGGCGCGCTACTTCACGGACTGGGTTCTGCCGCAGCTGGACCTGATCCTGCCGGAAAACGACCAGCCGATCGAGGTCTGGACCACGCTTGACCCCGTCATGCAGCGCGCCGCGACCAGCGCGATCCAGGGCTATGCTCCCAAGGGCGCACAAGGCGCGATGGTCAGCGTGGACCGCGATGGCGCGGTGCTGGCGATGGTGGGCGGCACGGATTACGTGACGTCCAACTACAACCGCGCCACCAACGCCGTGCGCCAGCCCGGCTCGGCATGGAAGCTGTTCGTCTATCTCGCCGCGCTCGAGGCTGGCTACACGCCGGATTCGCGCGTGGTCGATGCGCCGGTCACGATCGACGGGTGGTCGCCGCGCAATTCGGGCGGCACTTACGCCGGCGAAATCGACGTGCGCACCGCCTTCGCCTATTCCAAGAACACCGTGGCCG
Organism: Novosphingobium sp. UBA1939; assembly: GCF_002336885.1. Taxonomy (NCBI): domain Bacteria; kingdom Pseudomonadati; phylum Pseudomonadota; class Alphaproteobacteria; order Sphingomonadales; family Sphingomonadaceae; genus Novosphingobium; species Novosphingobium sp. UBA1939. Next base: position 38,113 of record NZ_DDFB01000156.1, read on the forward strand.
CGCAGCTCGGCAACGAGGTAGGCTTCGGCGCGGTGGCCAACATGGCCCGCCGCTTCGGCATCACCACGCCGATCAACACGTTGCCCTCGATGGTGCTGGGCACGTCCGACGTGCGCGTGATCGACATGGTGCGCGCCTTCGCCGCGGTGCAGAACAAGGGCGCGTCGGTCACGCCCTATGGCATTCGCAAGATCACCACCACGGACGGCGAGGTGGTCTATAGCCACCGCCCTGATGCGTCGCAGCAGCTTGTGCCCACGTATGTCGCGGCCGGTATCACCGATCTGCTGCAGACGGCAGTCAGCATCGGCACGGGCCGCGCCGCGCAGATCGGCCGGCCGGTGGCAGGCAAGACCGGAACGACCAGCTCGAACAAGGATGGCTGGTTCCTCGGCTTTTCCAGCGGCATCACCACCGGCGTATGGATGGGGCGCGACGATGCCCACGCGGTGCCGGGATTGCAGGGCGGCACCGCGCCGGCGCGCGCGTTCGCGGCCTACATGAAAGTCGCCACCGCCAAGCGCCCGGCGGAGAAGTTCGATACCGAACTCAAGCTGCCGCAATGGCAGCTCGAGCCCGACGACGAGGCCCTGCTCAACAATTCCGACAACTACTTCTACGTGGATGAGAACGGCAATCTGGTCGACCAGGGCGGGCAGGCTCCGGCAGGCGGCGCACCGGGTGGGCCGGGGAACGGTCCAGCAGGCGGCGCGCCGGGTATCGGCAGCAACACGCCCTCCGGGGCGCAGCGCGAACGCCAGCCGACCTACCGCGATGGCAACGGCGCCGATGGCAGCGGCCCGGCGGCCGCGAACGACGATTTCCTCGACCGCGCGATCGGGCGGGGCCGGAACGACGCCAACGGCCAGGCCGCACCGCGCGCCCGACCGACCGGCGGCACCCGCGCCACCGTTGGCGGAGGGCAGGGCAACCCTTGATCGTTTGCTTGCGTTCGGTCGGGAAGGCCGGTTCCATCAGATGCAAACGCGGAGCGCGGAAAGCCCACCCCGCTGCGACTAGCGCCGCCTGCGGCGACGCAAGTCTCGCTCCCCTCCCGCTGGCGGGAGGGGCCGCCCCTTCTTCTCCCCTCCCGCTTGCGGGAGGGGCCGGGGGTGGGCAGCCACCCACCTTCCAACCGCCAACAAAAAAGGAGGGCGGTAAGGCCCTCCTTCTTCGTGTTCCGCTATCGCGCCCGTGCGGTCAGCGCAGGCGCACCGGCACGTAGATCGCCGGCTGGCCGCGGCGCTGGACGCGCAGCAGCACGGCTTCGCGGTTTTCCGCCTTGGCGGCGCGCACCACGGCTTCGAGATCGGCGATGCTGGTCAGCGCGCGGTAATTGGCCGACAGGATGATGTCGCCGCGCTGCAGCCCCTTCGAGCCGGCGTCCGACGAATCGTCGACCGCCGTGACCACCACGCCGCGCGTATCGTCGCTGGCGCCAAGCTGGCGGGCGATCTGGGTGGTCAGCGGAATGGCGGCCAGGCCCAGCGACTGCTGGATCACGGTGCCGTTCTGCTTCTGGCTCTGGCTCTTGCCACCGAAGCTGTCGTCCTGATCCTGCGCGTCGGGATCGAAGCTCTGCTTGGCCAGTTCCTCTTCGGTCGGGCGCTTGTCCACCACCGCGTTCACGGTCAGGCGCTGGCCGTTGCGGACCAGTTCGATCGGGATGCGCGTGCCAGGCGCGGTGTTGGCGACGATGAACGACAGCGTCTGTTCCGGCGTCACTTCCTTGCCCGCCACGGAGACGACCACGTCGCCCGCCTGGATGCCGGCCTTGGCCGCGCCATGGCCCGGCTCCACCGACTGGATGAATTCGCCGCGCTTCTTGGCCAGACCCAGCGAAGCGGCCAGATCGTCCGACAGCGGCTGGATGCGCACGCCCAGATAGCCGCGTTCGATCGCCTGGCCCTTGATCAGCTTGTCCACGATCGGCGCGGCGGTTTCGGCGGGAATGGCGAACCCGATCCCCACGCTGCCGCCGGTGGGCGAAAAGATCGCGTTGTTGATGCCGATCACGTTGCCCTGCATGTCGAACATCGGGCCGCCGGAGTTGCCCCGGTTGATCGATGCGTCGGTCTGCAGATAGCGGTCATAGGCCGAACCCGAACCGGTGTTGCGATAGACCGCCGAGATGATGCCCTGCGTGACGGTGCCGCCCAGGCCGAACGGGTTGCCGATCGCGATCACCCAGTCGCCCACGCGCGCCTTGCGCGAATCCCCGAACTTCACGAACGGGAAGGGCTTGGAACTGCTGATCTTCAGCACCGCGAGGTCGGATGCGGCATCGCGGCCGATCAGCTTGGCGGGATAATCGGTGCCGTCGGTCATCGTCACGGTGATCGATTCGACCTCACCCTGGCCGTCGGCGGTGATGACGTGGTTGTTGGTCACCACATAGCCGTCGGCGGAAATGACGAAGCCCGATCCCAGCGACTGCGCCTCGCGCGTGGTGGTGCCGCCGCCGCCCTGGCCGCCGCCGAACAGATCGCCGAAGGGCGTGCCGGCGAACGGATTGTTGTTCTGCACCTTCACCCGCTGGCGGGTGGAGATGTTCACCACTGCCGGCTGAAGCTGCTGGGTCAGGTCGGCGAAGCTGGCCGGCGCGCCGGCGCGGGGGACGACCGCCTGCATCTGTGCGCTGTCGTTCTGCGCGACCTGCGCCCCGGCGGGAAATCCGGTGACCAGCGTCAGAGCGCTGCCGGCGAGGAGCAGGGCCGTAGTCACACCATAAGCATATCGCACGTGGCCATTTCCTTCTTGTCTGTTCGATTGGGGCGGAGTGCCGCCGCGTGAGATCCCGCCCCGTTTTTCACGCTTTGTTGCATGAACGGGATTTGAATGACGCGGTTCCTACTTTCCCCTGAACTGCTTCAGATATTCGTTGTCCGGCGACAGCACGATCGAGGTGCTGCTGCCCTTCTGCGCGAAGGTCGCGTCATAGCTCTGCATCGCGCGGTAGAAGTCGTAGAACGCCGGGTCCTTGCCGAAGCTGTCGGCATAGGTCTTCGCGGCGGAAGCGGACGCTTCGGCGCGGATGATCTGCGCGTTCTTCGAGCCCTGCGCGCGGATCGTTGCCGCCTCCTGCTGGCGCGCGGTGCTCATCCGGGTGAAGGCGCTGTCCAGCGGGGTGCCGTCGGGCAGATCCGCCCGCTTGATCCGCACGTCGATCACTTGCGCGCCGTATTCGCGCGCTTCGCTGTCCAGCCCGGCGCGGATGTTGGCCATGGCCTGCCCCCGTTCGGCGGTCAGCAGCGAGGCGAAGGTGCGGTTGCCCAGTTCCTGGCGCAGCGCCGAATTGAGGATTGGCTGGAGCTGTTCGGAAACGCGGTCCACCGTGCCGGCGGTCTGGTACATCTTGACCGGATCGATCACGCGGTACCGGGCATAGGCGTCCACCTCCAGCCGGCGCTGGTCGGCCGAGGTCACCTGCTGGCGTTCCAGGTCGACGTCCAGCACGCGCTTGTCGATGCGCACGGCCTGTTCGAAGAACGGAATCCGCCAGCTCAGGCCCGCTCCGGTCTGGCCGTAGTCGGTGTTGGGCCGGAAACGGTTGATCACGCGCACGGGATCGCCCAGCCGGACGATCAGCACCTGTTCCTTTTCATCGACGACGATCAGCGAACTGATCGCAAGCAACAGCGCCGCGGCCAGCACGCCGAGCAGCACCTTCTGTTCGCGCCACAGGTTCTCGAAGAAGCCGCCCATGTCAGCGGCCCTCCGTCGGTGCGGGCTTGGGTTGCTGCATGAGTTGCGGCAACGGCAGATAGGGCGTGACGCCCGGCGTTTCGACGATCACCTTGTCGGTCTGGCTCAGCACGCGTTCCATCGTTTCATAGTACATCCGGCGCCGCGTCACTTCCGGGGCCAGCTTGTATTGTTCATAGACCTTGTCGAACGCGGTTGCATCGCCCTGCGCGCGCGCGGTGGTTTGCTGCGCCCAGGCCTGCGCGCGGTTGACGTCGCTCTGCGCGTCCTGCTGTGCGGCCAGCACTTCCTTGAAAGCGTCCACCACCTTGGCGGGCGGGTCCACCTTCTTGATGTCCACGCCCTGGATCAGGATGCCCGAACGGTAGGCGTCGAGCACCTTCTGCATCCGGTCGCGCGCGCTTTGTTCGATCGAGGCGCGGCCTGCGCCCATGGCGTCGTTCAGCGTGACTTCGGCGATCGACTGGCGCATCGCCGCTTCGGCCACCTCGCGCACCGTCTGGTCCGGATCGGCCAGCTGGAACGAATAGAGCTTCAGGTTCTTGATGTTCCAGCGCACGAGGTACGACAGGTCGACAAGGTTCTGATCGCCCGTGAGCATCAGCTTCTCGCCATCGCCTTCCGGAATCGATTCCCGGCGGATCGAGGTGACGTCCTGCGTCGCGACCGACTGGATCGGCCAGGGCAGCGTCAGCGCCATGCCGGGGTCCAGCATCCGCGAATACTTGCCGAACGTGGTGACCACGCCCTTTTCCTGCGGCGAGATGCGATGGACCATGGAAGCGCCCAGCCAAACGGCCGCGACCAGCGCGATGCCGATCGGCAGCCACGACTTGCCGTCCGGCCGCTGCGGCAGGCGCGGCAGCGTCGGCCCCTTGCCGCCGCCGCCATCGCCTCCACCGGGACGGCCGCGCCCGGTGCGCGCGCGGAAGATGTCCTCGATGCTGGCGGAGCGCCGACCTTCGCCCGACGAAGGCGGCAGCCAGGGATTGCGAGGGCCGTTCGGTTGCTTCGGCTCCTGCGGCTTTTCGCCCGCCGGTCCGTCCGGCGCATCGGCGTCCTTGCCACCCGTGGCCGAAGGCGCGGCGCCGCCCGGCTCGCTGCCGTCGGCGCTGTCAGGATCGCCCCATGGGCTTTTCTTGCCGGCCATCGCCAGGCCGATGCGCGTCATCCGCTCGCCAAAACTGCTCATGAGGTCGTTATAGGAACGGGTTTCGCGGAAAAACAGTGTCTCCTCCCCAAAATTCATCTGCTAGGACGCGCGCGAGTTGGAAGGCCCGGAAGAACAGGAAATCACGTGAGTCTGAACGAAGACGCGCTGCGAAGCGCCCTTGAGGAACTGGCCGGCGCGCGGCTGCAATCGCTGCGCGGCGCGGATGGCATCGCCACGATCGTGCTGGACGTCGGCGGGATGGACCGCATGGAGCGGGACCGGCTGGAAATGGCGGTGCGCGACGCCGCGCGCAAGGCGGGCGCGCAGGACGTGCGGCTGGCGATGACGGCGGAGAAGCGCCAGCGCCGCATCATCGCGGTTGGTTCGGGCAAGGGCGGCGTGGGCAAGTCGACGCTCTCGGCCAATCTCGCGGTCGCCATGGCGCGGCTGGGGCGCAAGGTGGGGCTGGTCGATGCCGATATCTACGGCCCTTCGCAGCCGCGCCTGCTGGCGACCGAGGGCCGCCGCCCGGAGGCCGAAGGCAACAAGATGATCCCGGTGCCTAGTCCGTTCGGCGTGCCGATGCTCTCCATGGGGCACCTTGTCCAGCCCGGGCAGGCGATCGCCTGGCGTGGGCCGATGGCGGGCAACGCGCTGGGCCAGCTGATCGACGCGCACTGGGGCGATGCCGAGATCATCGTGGTCGATCTGCCGCCCGGCACCGGCGACGTGCAGCTCACCATGATCCAGAAGCA
>NZ_DDFB01000156.1:43810-43949 GCF_002336885.1 Novosphingobium sp. UBA1939
AGCGACCCGTTCGGCATCGGCGGCGCGGAGGCGGCGGCGAAGACCATGAACCTGCCGTTCCTGGGCCGCGTGCCGCTGGACCTGGCGATCCGGCGCGACAGCGATGCGGGCCACCCGCCGGCGGCGGGCGAAGGGCCGC
>NZ_DDFB01000113.1:0-33282 GCF_002336885.1 Novosphingobium sp. UBA1939
CGCGTGGCGTCGTCATCCGAAACGGACTTGTCCCGGTTTGCCGGCATTCCTATAAAGTTAGTAATCGAAGTATTTCAGCCGTTCCATGCGGGCGTTTCGGGGAGCTTGCGTTTGCGTATTGGAATCAGGGCTATGCGGCGGATTGGTGACATCCGATGACCAGTGCGCGCACGCTCTATGACAAGATATGGGACGCGCACGCGGTTGCGGCGGACGACGGCGATACGCTGCTCTATGTCGACCTGCACCTGCTGCACGAGGTCACTTCGCCCCAGGCCTTTGCCGGATTACGCCGGGAAGGGCGGGCGGTGCGCCGGCCGGAGCGGGCGCTGGCGCTGTCCGATCACAACGTGCCGACCGAAGGGCAGTCCGCCGGGGTTGCCGCCGTCACCGACGTGCAGGCGCGCGCGCAGCTTGCGGCGCTGGCGGAAAACGCGGGAAGGCATGGAATCGAGCAGTTCCCGATGGGCGATCCGCGCAACGGCATCGTCCATGTGGTTGCGCCCGAACAGGGCCGCTCGCAGCCTGGCATGACGATCGTCTGCGGAGACAGCCATACTTCCACCCACGGCGCGTTCGGCGCGCTGGCGTTCGGCATCGGGACGTCCGAGGTCGAGCACGTGCTGGCGACCCAGACCGTGCGCCAGCGCCGTTCGCGCAACATGCGGATCACGATCGATGGCCGGCTTGCCCCTGATGTCCAGGCAAAGGACATGGTGCTGTTCCTGCTCTCGCGGCTGGGGGTGGACGCGGCGTCCGGCCATGTCATCGAATATGCTGGGCCGGCCGTGCGCGCGCTGTCGATGGAAGGGCGCATGACGCTGTGCAACCTCAGCATAGAGATGGGTGCTCGCGCCGGTCTGGTCGCGCCCGACGAGACCACGTTCGCCTATCTGCACGGGCGGCCGGCGGCTCCGGCAGGTGCCGCGTGGGACGCGGCAGTGGCGCGTTGGCGCGCCCTGGCGAGCGACGCGGAAGCGCGGTTCGATCGCGAGATACGGTTCGACGCGGCGGAGATCAGGCCGATGGTCAGCTGGGGCACCAATCCCGCGCAGACCGTGGCGGTCGATGGGCACGTGCCCGATCCGGCGGGAATGGGCTCGCCGGCGGACGCGGCGGCGGCTGCCCGCGCGCTGGCCTATATGGACCTCGCGCCGGGCCAGCCGATCCGGGGTCTGCGCCTGGACCGCGTGTTCATCGGCAGCTGCACCAACAGCCGGATCGAGGACTTGCGTATGGTCGCCGCGATCGTGCGCGGCCGCAAGGTTGCTCCGCATGTGCGAGCGATGGTCGTTCCCGGCTCCGGGCTGGTCAAGCGGCAGGCCGAGGGCGAAGGGCTGGACGCGATCCTGCGCGAAGCCGGCTTCGACTGGCGCGAACCGGGCTGCTCGATGTGCGTGGGCATGAACGCGGACCGGTTGCAGGCCGGCGAGCGGTGCGGCGCCACCTCGAACCGCAATTTCGAGAACCGGCAGGGCAGGGGTGGCCGCACCCACCTGATGAGCCCGGCCACCGCCGCCGCCAGTGCCATTGCCGGCTGCATCACCGATCCCGCAAGCCTGCCGTAGCAGCGGGGGGCGGGGTCAGGCGTCCGCTTCGAACCGGGTGATCGCGCGTTCGTGCCGCAGCGTGCGGGCAATGTCGTCCAGCCCTTCCAGCAGGGTGCGGCGGTCGTCCGGATCGACGTCGAACGGGATTGTCTCGCCCGAGGCCAGCGTGATCCGCTGTTCGCCAAGATCGACGGTGACCGGCGCGAGTTGCGACAGCGCGATCTCTTCGCGCAGGCGTTCGCAGGTGCTTTCCGGCAGGCGGATCAGCAGCAGTCCGTTCTTGCGCGCGTTGCCGGCGAAGATATCGCCGAAGCTGGGAGCGATCACGCAGCGGATGCCGAAATCGGTAAGCGCCCAGACGGCATGTTCGCGCGAGGAGCCGCAGCCGAAGTTGCTGCCGCCGACGATGATGCGCGCCTTGCGCCCTTCGCCGCGGTTGAGGATGAAGTCCGGCCGCTCGGCACCGTCGGGGCTGTAGCGCAGCTCGCGGAACAGATGGGTGCCCAGCCCGGCCCGGTCGAGCGCCTTCATGTAGCGCGCCGGGATGATCATGTCGGTATCGAGGTTGGCGAGAGGCAGCGGGATGGCAACGGCGGTCAGCCGGTCGAACTTTTCCATGGAGCCTTCCAGATAATTAGTATGCTAATTATAAGGCGAGGCGCGCATTGTCCATGGATAATGCGGCAGTGAAGCATTGCGGCGGGATTCCTGCCCCCTTAAGGACAGGCGTTCGCCGGAGTGCGTGCAACCCTGCAGGCTTGGGCTTTCGGGTTTGGCGAAGAGGAAGACGGCATTGGCCAGGAAGAACCAGACCTATCGGTATCCCGCGGAACATTACACCGTGCCGGAAAACAGCATCGGCTATCTGGCGCGCATCGTGTTCCGTTCGTTTTCGCGCCTGCTCGAGCGCAAGACGTTGTTGCACGATGTTTCGGCAGGTCAGTGGCGGTTCCTGCGCCAGCTGTGGCGTGAGGACGGCATCACCCAGCGCGAGTTGAGCGAGCGCGTGGGCATGCGTGAGCCGACCACGGTGGTTGCCTTGAAGGGGTTGGAGAAAGCCGGGTTCATCACCCGCAAGAAGACCGCAGACGATCGCCGCAAGACCTTCATCCACCTGACGCCGCACGCCAAGGAACTGGAACTGATCCTCGCGCCGATGAACGCGGAAGTGCATGACGTGGCGACGCGCGGGATGACCGACGAGGAAGTGGAAACGCTGCGCGCGCTGATGCGCCGGGTGATCGACAATCTGGCCGAGGAAACCTCCAAGCTTTCGGTCCTGACCGACGTCAAGGCTTGACTCGCGCGACGATCAGCCCCCGTTTGCGACGTTGCTTCCCCAATCGGCCTCAAGCGCGGCCAGCATGTTCTCGAACCGGTCCTGGCCCAGCGCGCCGGCAATCTGTTCGGAAAGCGCATCCATAGCCTGTTGCGCGTCCTGCCGCATACGCTTGCCGGTTTCGGTGAGCGACACGACCATGTGGCGGCGATCATCGGGATCGGGCTCCAGCGTGACGATGCCCAGATCGATCATCTGGCTCAGCGTGCGGTGAATCGCCTGCCGGGAAATGCCCAGGTTGCGGGCTATGTCGGAAGGGCGCACGATCCCGCTGACGATATTGGTCATGACCATCGATTGCGGGCGATTGACGTCGGGCCAGCCGCGTTCGTGAAGGCGCGCCTGAAGACCTTCATCGAGCCAGCAGAAGCGCTGGAACAGGGCGATGATAAGCTGGTTCGTGAGCATGGAGAGTGCTGGAAATCCCGAAAATTCGCCGCTTTGGCAGCGGCCGCACGCTAGAAGAACGATCCTGTGCAGGCAAGGCACGGTGCTGTTGCATTCGCAATGTACTTAGGATACTAACTTTCTTGCGAAACAGCCCCGCTAGCATGGCGGGAACGATCGAGGGAGAGGCAGGGCCGGCATGGACGGGCTGATGCAGAATGTACCGCTGACGGTGGATCGCATCATCGATCACGCGGCGATGTGGCACGGCGCGCGCGAGGTGGTGTCGCGCGATGCCGATGGGCATGTCAGCCGATCCAGCTATGCCGCGATCCATGCCGATGCGCGCCGCGTGTCGAACGCGCTGGCAGCGGCCGGGATCGCGCCGGGGGATCGCATCGCGACGATGGGCTGGAACAGCGGCCGCCACCTTGCCGCCTGGTATGGTGCCGCCGGGATGGGGGTGGTCCTGCATACGCTCAATCCCCGGCTGTTCCTGGAACAGATCGCCTATATCGCCAACCACGCGGGAGACCGGCTGCTGATCGCCGACCCGTCCACCGCCGATCTGGTGGCGCAACTGCTTCCGCAGGTGCCGTCGATCGAACGCGTGATCTTCTTCTGCGATGGCGCATCGTTGCCGGACACCGACTATCCGGCCATCGCCTTCGATGACTGGATCGCGGACCAGCCGGTCGAATTCGTATGGGGCGGGTTCGACGAAAACGCGGCCTGCGGCCTGTGCTACACCTCGGGCACCACCGGCAATCCCAAGGGCGTGCTCTATTCGCACCGGTCGAACTACCTTCACGCCCTGATGACGCTGCAGCGCGACGCGCTGGCGCTGTCCGCGCGCGATACCGTGTTGCTGGTGGTGCCGATGTACCACGCCAACGCCTGGGGCGTGGTCTATTCCGCCCCGGCCGTGGGGGCGAAGCTGGTCCTGCCCGGGCAGCGGATGGACGGCGAATCCATCTACAACCTGATCGAACAGGAAGGCGTGACCTATTCCGCCGCCGTGCCCACGGTATGGCAGATGCTGCTGCAATACGTGCAGGAGAACGGCAAGCGGTTCACCACGCTGGAACGCGTGACGATCGGCGGCTCGGCCTGCCCGGAATCGATCATCCGCACCTTCCGCGACGAATACGGCGTCGACGTGATCCAGGGCTGGGGCATGACCGAAACCTCCCCGCTCGGCACGGTTTCGATACCCAATGTCGCAGTTGCGGCGAAGCCGGCGGACGAACAGATGGCCTACAAGCTCAAGCAAGGCCGCCTGCTGTGCGGGCTGGAAATGAAGCTGGTGGACGATGCCGGCGTCCGCCTGCCACACGATGGCCGCACCCCGGGCCGACTGATGGTGAAGGGGCCGACGATCGCGTCCGCGTACTTCGGGGGCGAGGGCGGGGATGTGCTGGACGCGGAGGGCTTCTTCGACACCGGCGATGTCGCCACGATCGACGGCGAAGGCTACATGCACATCACCGATCGCGCCAAGGATGTGGTGAAATCCGGGGGCGAATGGATCAGTTCGATCGAGATCGAGAACATCGCCATGGGGCATCCGGCGGTCGCCAACGCGGCGGTGGTGGGCATCGCCCATCCCAAGTGGGACGAACGGCCCATCCTGCTGTGCCAGCTCCTGCCCGGTGCCCGCGCCGACGGGGACGATCTGCGCGCCTGGCTCGACGGGCGCATCGCGCGCTGGTGGATGCCGGACGATGTGCTGTTCGTGGACGAGATACCGCTCGGCCCCACTGGCAAGATCGACAAGAAGGCGATCCGCGCCGGCCTGACTGGCTATACCCTGCCGTTCGAGGTCACACGCTGAACGCGCTGCACAACAAGACAACCGGGAGAGAAAACGATGGACCCCAACGGGATCGAGGGACTGGACGCTCACTTCATCGGCCTTACATCGCCGACCGCCCCGCGCATCCAGGCGGGCGGGCATCCCTGCCAGGGCATCTACTGGACTGAGGCGGGCAAGCGGCCGAAGGTGGCGATCATCGCCACACACTACAACGTGGATTTCTCCGAGCACTACATCGCGCCCTATTTTGCGCGGCAGGGGTTCGGTTTTCTCGGCTGGAACACGCGGTATCGCGGGTTCGAGGATCAGTTCCTGCTGGAACATGCGGTGCTCGACATCGGCGTGGGGATGCGCTGGCTGAAGGAGGAGGCCGGGGTCGAGGCGATCGTCATCCTCGGCAATTCGGGCGGCGGTTCGCTGATGGGTGCCTATCAGGCCGAAGCCATCGCGCCGACCTTGACCGACCGGCTGCCCACGGCGGGGCAGGATGCGCTGGCGCGGCTGGTGAAGGGCGATCTCTACATCTCGTTCAACGCGCATCAGGGGCGGCCCGAAGTGCTGACCGACTGGATGGATGCCTCGGTGATCGACGAGAACGATCCTGTCGCCACCGATCCGGAACTCGATCCGTTCAATCCCGATAACGGACCGCCCTATTCCGAGGAGTTCGTCGCGAAGTACCGGGCGGGCCAGCGCGCGCGCAACCAGCGGATCACGGACTGGGCCAAGGCGGAACTGGCGCGGCTCAACGCCGCCGGCATTCCTGACCGCATTTTCCCGATGTTCCGCTGCTGGGGCGATATCCGCTGTGTCGATCCCGCGCTCGATCCTTCCGAGCGCAAGCCCAACTGGTGTTACCGGGGCGATCCCGCTGTGGCCAACCGCACGCCCAGCATCGGCCGGGCGAACACGCTCAAGACGTGGCTCAACATGTGGAGCCTAGAAACCTCGCCCTGCCAGGGCGCGCCGCACCTTGCCAAGCACGATACGCCCGCGCTGGTGGTGCAGGGGCTGGCCGATACCGGGGTGTTCCCCAGCGATGCGCGCAAGATCTTCGATTTCCTGGGAAGCAAGGACAAGACGATCGAACTGATCCCGGGCGCGCACTATTTCGAGGATTCGATAGCCGAGCGCCAGAACGCGGCCGATCTCGTCGGCGCATGGATTCGCGAAAAGCTGTGATGGAACCGGCGGTCGCGAACATCGTCGACGGGTTGCAGGCCGCCGGGTTGATCGGAGGCGCGGAGACGCCGGTGTTCCAGCCGCTCGTCGGTGGCGTCTCGTGCGATGTGTGGAAGGTCGATACGCGGGACGGGCCGATAGTGGTCAAGCGGCCGTTGCCGCAATTGCGCGTGGCGGCCGAATGGCTTGCCCCGGTCGAGCGCGGGACGAGCGAGGTGCGCTGGCTGAAGCGGGCGGCGTCGGTCGATCCCCGGATCGTGCCCGAGGTTCTGGCGGAAATGCCTGCCGATCACGCCTTCGCCATGCGGTTCCTGCCGGATTGCCCGGTATGGAAGGACGAACTCGTTGCCGGTCGCGTGGACGCCGGGTTCGCGGCAGCGGTGGGGCAGAGCATCGCCGCCGTCCACGCCGCGACTGCCGGCAGCGCCTCGGACCAGGCCATGTTCGCCACCGACGCCCTGTTCCGCGCGCTGCGGATCGATCCGTTCCTGCTGCATGTCGCGGCGAAGGAGCCGGCGCTGGCCGGGGCGCTGGAAGCCATGGCCGCCGATCTTGCGGCCAGCAAGGTGGCGCTGGTCCATGGCGATGTCAGCCCCAAGAACATTCTGGTCGGGCCGGATGGACCGGTGTTCCTCGACGCGGAATGCGCCGTATTCGGCGATCCCGCGTTTGACCTGGCCTTTTGCGTCACGCACCTGCTGCTCAAGACCGTGTGGCGGGACGACGAGCGGATGCGGCAGGCGGCGGCCGCGCTGGTCGATGCCTATCACGCCGGCGTGAACTGGGAAGACCCCGCCGGTCTTGCGGCGCGGGTGGGGCGGCTTACGGCCGCGCTTTTGCTGGCGCGAGTCGAGGGCAAGTCGCCCGCTGCTTATCTCACTGACCCCAAACATATTGCCGCCGTGCGGGAACAGGCGAGGGCGCTGGTTGCCGCGCCCCGGCCCGTTGGCGCGCTGGTGGCCGACTGGAAAAGGACTGTTGCATGACTTCGCGTATCGTCTCCGTCACCGGTCGCCAGCTCTGGGATTCGCGCGGCCGCCCCACCGTGGAGGCGGAAGTCGCGCTCGCTTCGGGCGCGGTCGGCCGGGCGATCGCGCCCGCCGGAGCCTCGCGCGGGGCGCATGAGGCGATCGATCTGCGCGATGGGGGCAGCGCGTTCGGGGGCTTCGGCGTGAATCGCGCCGTTGCCGGAATCGGGGCCGAGATCGCGGGCGCCATGATCGGCATGGATGCGCGCGATCAGGCTGCGGTAGACCGCGTGCTGTGCGAACTGGACGGCACGCCAGCCAAGGCGCGGCTGGGCGCCAATGCCATCGTCGCGGTTTCGATGGCGGTGCTTCACGCGGCGGCGGCCGATGCGGGCGTGCCGCTGTGGCGCTACCTTGCGGACGGAAGCACGGTGCGCGTGCCCTTGCCGGAAATCCAGATCTTCGGTGGCGGCGCCCATGCCGGGAGGCGGACCGACGTGCAGGACTTCATGATCATGTGCCCCCGCGCCGGATCGTTCCGTCGCGCGCTGGAAATCACCGACGAGGTCTATCGCGCGGCGGGCCGGCTGATGGAAGCGAAAGGACCGCTGACGGGCGTGGCGGACGAAGGCGGCTGGTGGCCGAACTTCGCCTCGAACGAGGATGCGCTGGATACGCTGACGAAAGCGATAGAGGCCAGCGGTCATCGCGCGGGCGAAGACGTGTTCATCTCGCTCGATATTGCCGCCAACGAACTGGGCGATGCCTCCGGCTACACGCTGGCGCTCGACGACCGGCGGCTTTCGGGCGAGGAGATGGGCGCGCGCATCGTGGAATGGACCGGGCGCTATCCGATCCTTTCGGTGGAAGACCCCGCCGGGCAGGACGACTGGACCATGATGGCCGCCGTGACCGCCGCGATCGGAGACAGGGTGCAGGTGATCGGCGATGACGTGCTGGTGACCAATGCTGACCGTGTCGCGCGGGCGGGAGAGGCGGGCGTGTGCAACGCGGCGCTGATCAAGGTGAACCAGGTAGGCACCGTGACGGAGGCGAAAGCGGCGCTGGACGCGGCGCAGGCGCGGGGCTGGGGCGCGATCGTCTCCGCGCGGTCGGGCGAGACCGAGGACGTGACGATCGCGCACCTGGCGACGGGCTGGAATGCCGGGCAACTCAAGGTCGGCAGCTTCACCCGGTCCGAACGCATGGCCAAGTGGAACGAGGTGCTGCGGATCGAGGAGGCGATGGGCGGCGATGCGGTTTTCGCCGGCGCGTCTGCTTTCGCCGCGCCGATCGCGGCGGCGCTCGCATGATTGTCCTGCACGCCCGGCCCAGCCCCGGCTTCCGCGCGGCGGTGGATGCGGTGTTCGGTGCCGGCGTGGTGGTGCACGTCGACGAGGCCGAGGCGCTGGATGGCGTGGCCGATGCCATCACCGTGCTGTTGCATGTGCTGACGCCGGTGACGCCGCCGTTCATCGCCTCCGCGCCGAAGCTGCGGCTGATCCAGAAACTGGGCGTGGGCGTGAACACCATCGCGCTCGATGCGGCGCGCGAGCAGGGCGTGGCGGTGTGCAACATGCCCGGCACCAACAGCCAGGCGGTGGCGGAAATGGCGCTGTCGCTGATGCTGGCGGTGCTACGCCGGACCTGCTTCTTCGACGCACGCACCCGCGCGGGGGAAGGGTGGACGGCCGATCCCGCGGAACTCGACAGCGTGGGCGAGATTGCCGGGCGCAAGGTGGGCCTCGCCGGTTTCGGCAATTCGGCGCAGCGGCTGGCACCGGTGCTGGCGGCGCTGGGAGCGGAGGTGGTTTATGCCGCGCGCACCCCGCGCGATGTGCCCTATGCCTTCTGGCCGCTGGAGCGGGTGATCGCGGAGTGCGACATCGTGTCGTTGCACATGCCGCTGACCGAGGAGACGCGCGGCGCGATCGATCCGCTGGCGATGAAGGCGGGGGCGGTGCTGGTGAACACCGCGCGCGGCGAACTGGTGGACGAGGCGCGGCTGGTGGAGGCGCTGCGTTCGGGCCATCTGCGCGGCGCGGGGCTGGACGTCTTCGCGCAGGAACCGGTCGCGCCCGATAATCCCCTGCTGGCGCTGCCGAACGTGGTGCTGGCGCCGCACATTGCCTGGCTGACGCCGGAAACGCTGGTGCGCTGCCTTGAAGTCGCCCGGGAAAACTGCCGTCGGCTCGCCACCGGCGAGGCCCTGCTGCACAAGGTGGCGTGATGCCGGTTCCCGTCGTTCTCATCACTGGCCAGTTGCTGACCGAGGCGGTCTGGCAACCGCTGCTGGAGGCATGGCCCGATCGCGCGGTGATCGTGGCGGACAATCGCCGCGCCGATACGATAGAGGGCTTCGCGCAGCGGCTGCTCGATACGGCGCCGCCGCGTTTTGGGCTGGTCGCGCATGCAATGGGCGGCTTCGTCGCCTTCGAGGTCATGCGCCGCGCGCCGCAGCGGGTGGAGCGGCTGGCGCTGCTCGCCACGTTGGCTTCGGCCGATGGCCCCGCGCAGACCGCACGGCGGCAGGGCTATATCGACCTCGTGGAAAGCGGCCGCTTTGCCGATGTGGTCGAGGAACGTATCCCGATCCTGTTCCCGGAAGGCCGCCGCGACGACGCGCGGCTGCTTGGCATCGCTAGGCGGATGGCGGCCGATACCGGCGCGGAAACCTTCCTGCGCCAGCAGCGCGCGATCATGGCGCGGATCGACAGCCGGCCGCGCCTGCACGAGATCGCGGTGCCGACGCTGCTGGTGTGGGGCGATGGCGACGGGATTACCAGCCGGGCGCAGCAGGACGAGATGCTGGCGGCAATCCCCGGGGCGAGGCTGGCGGTGGTGCCCGGCGCTGGGCACCTTGCCACGATCGAGGCGCCGGACGTGGTGGTGCCGCTGCTGACCGGCTTTCTTGACGGCACGGCTGGGTGATCGCAGACCGGATGCGAAACAAGGGGAGAGCGGAATGATCGATCTGGAAGCGATCCGGACGCTGGCGGATATTCCGACGGCGCAGGCGCGCCGGCGTGGCGAGGCCATCGCGGTGAAGTTCGGCGAGCGGGAGACCAGCTATGCCGCGCTCGATGCCCGCTCCAACCGCATCGCCAATGCCCTGATCGCCTCGGGTATCCGCGCCGGTGACCGGGTGGCCGTGCTGACCCGGAACCACGATTCATGGTATCCCCTGTTCTTTGGTGCGGCCAAGGCGCGGGCCTGTCTCGTGCCGGTCAACTGCCGTCTGGCGACGGCGGAGATCGCGTTCATTCTGGAAGACGCCGCGCCCCGCATCCTGTTCGTGGGTGAGGATTTCTGCGATGCGGCGCGGGCCGCCATCGGCGATCTGGAAAACCCGCCCACCGTGGTGGCGCTTTACGGCGCGGGCGCTGGTCTGGTCGCGCTGGAAGAATGGCTTGGCGCGGCGACCGACAGCCGGCCGGGCGATGCGCCGCAGCTCGATGACGACGTGCTCCAGCTTTACACCAGCGGCACGACCGGGCGGCCCAAGGGCGTCGTGCTGGCCAATCGGAACTATCGCAGTTTCCTGGAGATGGCGGCGGAGGTCGATGGTTTCGCCTATGGCGAAGACGAGACGGTGATGATCGTCATGCCGCTGTTCCACGTCGCGGGCACCAATATCGGGTTTTCCGGGCTGGCGCAGGGGGCGCGGCTGGTGCTGGTGCGCGATTTCGATGCGGCCGGGATCATCGGCCTGATGCAGCAGGAACGGGTGGCCCACGCCTTCCTGGCCCCGGCGATGATCCTGATGATGCTGCAGCGGCCGGAGGCGGCGGCGGCAGACTATGCGGCGCTGCGCACCATTGCCTATGGCGCGTCGCCCATCGCCGAGGACGTGCTGCGCCGCGCGCGCGCCACGTTCGGATGCGGTTTCGTGCAGTTCTACGGATCGACCGAATCGACCGGGGCCGGTTCCTGCCTCTCCCCGTCCGCGCACGATCTGCCGGGCAAGCTCACCTCGTGCGGGCGGCCGTGGCCCGGCATCGAGATGGCCATTCTCGACGCGGAAGGCCAGGCGCTGGCGGATGGCGAGATCGGTGAAATCGTGATCCGGGGCGGCATCGTGATGCAGCGCTACTGGAACCGCGAAAGCGCTTCGGCGGAAACGCTGGCGGGCGGCTGGCTGCATACCGGCGATGCCGGCTTCCGCGATGCCGATGGCTTCTATTTCGTGCACGACCGGATCAAGGACATGATCGTTTCGGGCGGCGAGAACGTCTATCCCGCCGAAGTGGAAAGCGCGATCATGGGTTGCCCCGGCGTGGCCGATGTGGCGGTGATCGGCGTGCCCGACGACAAGTGGGGCGAGGCGGTGAAAGCGCTGGTGGTTCCGGCGCCGGGTGCCGAGCCCGATCCCGCCGCGATCGTCGCCTGGGTGCGCGATCGCATCGCCGCCTACAAGGCGCCCAAGAGCATCGATTTCATCGCGGCGCTGCCGCGCAACCCTTCGGGCAAAGTGCTGCGGCGCGAGTTGCGCCAGCCGTTCTGGGAAGGCCGCGCCCGCGCCGTGGGGTAGCAAGGGCGATTGGCTTGAAAACTTGAGCGTGTGGCAAGCTCACCCCGCTGCGACTAACGCCGCCTCCGGCGACGCAAGTCTCGCTCCCCTCCCGCTTGCGGGAGGGGCCGGGGGTGGGCACGCTCGGGTGCTTGCAAAGGATGCAGTCGATTGCCGAAAGCTGGCTAGGGCTTTGCCGGACCAGCCTTCGATCCTAACGGCCTCTCAGTTCACCGGCACCGGCGTCCGCCCCACGATCATGCCTTCGCGCTTGGTGCCATCGGCCTGCACCGGATCATGCGCCACGTCGCTTTCGTCGAGCTGCTTGGTCCAGGCCGCGAATTCGAGGCAGACGCCGTCGGGATCGAAGAAATAGACCGAGCGGACGAAGACATCGTCGTGCATTTCCGCCGAGGCCTGCATTGGCGAATTGTCGTGGTTCAGGATCGGCGTCACTTCCACGCCCTTGGCGATCAGGCGCTGGTAGTATTCGTCGAACTTTTCCGCGCGCACGTTGAACGCGATGTGGTTCATCGATCCGTGCGCGGAAACGAAGCTGCCGCGCGTGGGCAGCGCCGCCGGGGCGGAAACGCCGGGCGCGGCTTCGGGCGCATCCGGGAACCAGAAGAAGGCCAGGCTATCGCCATTGCCGATATCGAAGAAGAAGTGCTGGCCCCGGCCCATCGGCAAGTCGATGGTCTTGGTAAGCGGCATCCCCAGCACGTCGCGGTAGAATTCCACCGTTCGCGCCATGTCCTTGCACACCAGGGCAAGGTGGTTGACGCCCATGAAATCGAATTCCGAATTGGTCGAGGCCATCATCCTTCTCCTTTGGTTTTCTAGCCGGCACTGGCGCTGGGGCGGGCCTTCACCCGTTCGTACCAGCGCAGGATATTGGCGTTGGCGGGATCGAGCGGCTGCCCCACCGACACGCCGAAATCGAGGAAAGCGAACAGCAGGATATCGGCGAGCGTGAGCGTGTCGCCGGCGATGAAATCGCGGCCGGCGATCAGCGCGTCGAGCCATTTGAGGCCGTCCTGCGCAAGGGCCTTCAGGCCGGCGGCGGCTTCGGGCAGCACGCGCATACGCGGTTCGAAGAACGCCAGGCCCTCGGCATAGCGGAAGCCGTTGGTCAGCGGTTCGCAGATCTTCAGATCGACCCGGCGCGTCCACATACGGGTATTAGCGCGTTCTTCCGCCGTGGCACCGATCAGCACCGGATCGGGGAAGCGCTCTTCCAGATATTCGCAGATCGCGGTGATTTCGGCGATGGTCGCGCCGTTGTCGAGTTCCAGTGCGGGCGTCTGCCCTGCCGGATTGACGTCCGCGTTATAGGGTGCGCGCCTATTCTCGCCCCCACGCAGGTCCACCGTGACCGTGGGGATCTCGATGCCCTTTTCCGCCATGAACATCGTCACGACGCGGGGGTTGGGGCCAATGGAATTGTAGAACTTCATGGGCTTCCTCTCGTCCGAATATAAGCAATTAGCATTCTAAATGTCAACTATGTTGACGAATATGCCAGCTTCAGGCCCGATCGCGGCCAGCGGACGCGGATGAGAGTTCCACTGGTCGAGGCCGTGATGAAGGCATCGCGCAAGTCGGCGCCTCCAAAGGCGATGTTGGTTATGCCCACATCCGGCAAAGGGAGGAACTCGGAACCGCCCTGCGTTCCAAATATGGTGATGCCGCCTTCGATCATCGTGCCCACGCAGATGCGGCCGTCCTGCTCGATCGCCATGCTGTCGAGCAACCGGAAGGCTGGGGGTGTTCCCACGAAGCGGCCCGGTGCCCATGGCGGCGGCGGCGCAAGCACACCGGGGGTGATGATGTCCATCGCCCACACGCGCGCCGCCATCGTTTCGCTGACGTAAAGCGTGCGGCCATCCGGAGACAGGCCGATCCCGTTCGGCCCCATCATCTCGGCGCGCTGGCGGGTGATTCTCGATCCGTCCGCAAGCGCGTGATAGATCGCGCCGTGATCGCGGCCTGTCGGGCGAACCTGCCCGTGGTCGGTGAACCAGAAACCGCCGTGCGCATCGAAGACGATGTCGTTGGGGCCTTTCAGGGGCTCGCCTTCGAAACTGTCGTAAAGCGTGCTGACTTGCCCCGTGGCGAGGTTCACCTTCTGGATCGAGCCGCAGGCCTGCGCATGGGCGGCATGGCCGGGGAACAGCAGCGGTCCTGCCTCGGTCCATTTGAAACCGCCGTTGTTGCAGACATAGGCGGCGCCGTCCGGCCCGATGGCCAGGCCGTTGGGGCCGCCACCCAGCTCCGCGACCTTGGTGGCGTGGCCGTCCGGTGCGATCCGCGTCAGCGTGCCGCGCGCGATTTCCACCAGCAGCACCGAACCGTCGGCCATGGCCACCGGGCCTTCCGGAAAACGGAGGCCCGTGGCGACGGTTTCAGGTTCGCCGTAGGCGCTCATTCCCCGTTCGGACGTGGCGCGCTGAGGAAGTCCGCCGCGCTGAAGCCTTCGGGCGCGGCCACCTCCACGATCGGGTCTTCGCGCGCATCAAATTCCATGCGCAGCGCACGGGTGATCACCGCGTGCATGTCGTAGAGGCACGTAATGTAGGTGAACTCGAAGATCTGCTCGTCGTCCCAGAAGGTCTTGAGCTTGGCGAACACTTCCAGCGGCACGCGCCCGCCCGCCTGGCTGAGGCAATCGGCATAGGCCAGCACGGCGCGCTCCTGCTCGTCGTAGCAGTCCGCGACCGTCCAGAAGGCGATGGAGGCGATCTTCTCCTCGCTCACGCCCAGGCCGCGCAGCGATTTGCAATGCTGCGAGAACACGAACTGGCTGCCCTTGACCCATCCCGCGCGCGTTTGCCCCAGCTCGCGCAGAACCGGGTCGATCCTGCGGGACGGATGGCGATAGACAGCAAAGCCATCCACCGCGTGCTTAAAGATGTCCGGTGCCAGGGCATAGACCGTCCACCAGTCGCCCGGCGTGCCGGTGGCCGTGCCGGGTTCCGCAACGGGATCGCGATCGCCGAACAGGCGGTTGTAATAGGCGATGACGGTTTCGTCGGTCACTTCGGACCGCGGAACCTGGCGCAGCACGGGCATCGGGCTTCTCTCCTCAGGCGTTCGCGAACTTGCGGAAGGCGGCGACGTGGGCGGAATCGAAATATTCGTCCAGCCGGGTGATCTTGCCGTTTTCGACCTTGCACACGATGGCGCAGGGCAGGCGGACTTCGCCATCGTCGTGGGTGCGGCGGCCCTTCAGGACGTGCTGCTGCACGAAGCCGCCGGGAAAGGTCGTCAGCCGCCGTTCGGCATATTCGCGCTCCTTGATCCGCGCGACCATGCCGGTCAGCGTCTGCGCGGTCTGGTCGCGCGTGACGATCAGTTCGTCGGTATTGTGCCAGATTTCCGCGTCCGGCGTGAAGCTGTTGCGCATCGTCTCGATGTCACCCGCCTCGATCGCGTCGAAGAAGCGCTGCGCCATGGCGCGGATGTCGTCCTGTTCAGCCATCGTTCTCTCCTGGTTTTCCGGCGCCGAACATGCGGCCGCCGTTCGCGGCGATCAGGCCGTCTATATCGTCGCCCTTGTAAGCCGGATCGGCGGATTCGCCGAAGGCGGACAGCATGTCGCGCGTGACGAGTTCGGCCATCGCCTTCCATTCCGGATGCGTGAATATCCAGAACTCGCCCGCTTCCACGGCGCGGACCACGCGCCCCCCTATGCGATCGGGCGGCATGCCGCCGGCCAGCACCCCCTGCATCGCCTGGCTGGTCGCGGCTGCCTTGCCCACCTCGCCCACCGCCGGGCGCAGATCGCGCGTGGTCTCGACGATGCGCGTGGCCGCCATGCCGGGCATCAGCACCGAGATGCCGACGCAGCTATCGGCCAGTTCGTTGCGCAGCGCCATGGCGATGCCGAGCGTGGCATACTTGGAGCTGATGTAGGCGACCGAGATCGGCGGCGGCACGATCGCCACCATCGATGCGGTGATGACGAGGTGGGATGCCTCGCCCGAAGCCTTCATCTCGCCCAGGAACGTCCGGCAGGCATAGAGATGCGCGTGCGCGTTGACGGCATAGTTCCAGCGCCAGACATCGGTATCGTATTGCTCGAACGGACCCGAGCCACCGCCCACGCCCGCGTTGCTGAACAGGATGCGCACCGGGCCGAAGGCGCGTGCCTTGTGGCCGGCTTCGGCCCAGCTTGCCTCGTCGGTAACGTCGAGCTGCAGGCCCATGGCGCGGGCGCCTGCGCGGGACAGCGCTTCGGCGGCGGCGGCAACGCGATCGGCATCGATGTCGGCCAGCACCACCGAGGCGCCCTTTGCCGCCAGCGCGCGGGCCGTCGCCAGCCCCAGGCCGCTGGCGCCGCCGGTGATGAAGGCCGTTTTGCCGGCTATGCTGGTCATGCGCGGAAATCCCGTTCGAGGTGGCGTGTCATCGCCAGCTGGGCGAAGCCGGCGGCGAGCGCGAAGGGCAGCAGCGCCATGAGCGCCCAGCGCAAGCTGTCCGCGCCATGGAGCGCCTTCAGACCGTCGCTGGCGATACCGACGAACAGCGGGCCAAGGCCAAGGCCGACGATGTTGAACATCAGCATCAGCACGGCGGCGGCCGTCGCGCGGGCGCGGGGCGGGGCAAGGTTCTGCACCAGTGCCAGCGCGGGCGCGACATAGGCGGTGCAGGCCGCCATCGGCAGCAGCAGCAGCGCCAGCGAAACCTGCCAGCTTCCCGCCAGCAACGCGGCGGCGAAGCTGGGCACGGTGACAAGACTCGCCAGCGCCGGAACCAAGCCATAGGCGCGGGGCGAACGCCGCGCCGCCTGGCTGACGAGCCATCCGCCGCCGAGAATGCCGATGGCGAAAGTCACGCCGGCGGCCGGGGCAAACCATGTGGCCATGGCGGCAAGGGGCATGCCCTGCGTGCGCATCAGGAACGCGGGAATCCAGTTGAGCATGCCATAGCTGACGAAGGCCGCGAGACCGCTGCCGATCATCACCATCCGCAGCGATCGCCGGTGGACGAACAGCGCCAGCGTCTGGCGGACGGGCAGGGCGGTATCGGGCATGTCGCCCTCCGCTCCATCCATCCTGCCGCGTGCGGGTTCGGGGACGGTCCAGATCAGCAGCGGCGCCACCACGATGCCAACCAGGCCGATCAGCAGAAAGGCATTGCGCCAGCCGATATGCGCTGCCGCCCAGGCGCCGAACGCCGCACCCACGAACACGCCGAACGGTCCATTGCAAGTGAACAGGCCGATCGCCAGAGGGCGCCTGTCGGGCGGGTAGAGATCGGCGATGACCGACAGCGAGGGGGCGGTTCCGCCGGCCTCGCCCGATCCCACCCCGAACCGCATCAGCGCAAGCTGCCAGAAGTTGCCGACCAGGCCGCAGGCGGCGGTGAACGCGCTCCATACCACGCAGGCGATGCCGATCAGTTTCACGCGCTGCCAGCGGTCGGCGATCATCGCCACGGGAACGCCCATCGCGGCATAGAACAGGGCGAAGGCAAGCCCGGTCAGCAGCCCGAATTGCGTATCGGTGAAATGGAGATCGGCCCGGATCGGCTCAACCAGCACCGACAGCAGCTGCCGGTCGACGAAGTTCACCGTGCCGATCAGGAACAGCATGGCCAGCGCCGTATTCCGGCGCAGGGCGGAAGGCTGCCCCAGCGGCGCGGCGCGCGCATCAAGAGCGGCGGCTTTGGTCAATGGCTCTCCCCAGCGGGCCGAGATTCTTCTCTTGCGAAAATACTTAGATATGTAAGTTTAACTGTCAATACGCTTTACGGTAAGTGGAGCCACTTGGGAGAAAAGGCATGGAGATCAAAGGTAAGTCCGCCATTGTGACGGGTGCTGCCAGTGGCATTGGCCGGGCCACGGCGGTCCTGCTGGCGCAGCACGGAGTCGCGCATGTCGCGCTGGCCGATGTCAACGTGGCCGGGCTGGAGGAAACCGCGCGGCAGGTGCGCGCTCTGGGGACACAGGCCGGAGTCCACCGGCTCGATCTGGCCGACATGGCGGCCGTGGAGGCCTGGTTCCGGAACCATGGCGATGTCGATATCCTCCACAACAACGCCGGCGTGGTTTCGGGCGAGCCGCAGTTTCCGGAGGTCGACGTGGACCGGCTGCGCTGGATCGTCGATGTCAACCTGACCTCGCTGATCACGGCGACCCAGATCGTGTCGCAGGCCATGCGCGCGCGCGGCGGCGGGGTGATCGTCAACACGGTGTCGACGGTCGCATTGGGCACGGGTTTTTACGACGTGATGTACGCCACAACCAAGGCGGGCGTGCTGATGTTCACGACGGCCTGCGCCATGCTGAAGGACAGATGGAACGTGCGCGTGGCCGGGGTGCTGCCGGGGCTGACCGAGACGCCGATCCACGACACCACCGGAGCGAACGGGAAATCGGACTGGATGAAAGCGGTGCTCGCCAGCAACGAAAGCTGCCGGCCGGAGGATATTGCCGAAGGCGTGATCGATCTGATCGCGGACGATGGTCTGCCGGGCGGGGACTGGGTGGCGATACGCCGGATCGATGGCCGCATCGAACGCGAATGGGCGCACGACCGGCCCGCCTAGCCGGCCCGCCTGACCGGCCCCACCAACCGGCCTTGGCGTCAGCGCGCGGGGGCGTTCAGCATGTTGCGGCCGAACAGGTTGGACCACTGCTCCTCGTTCAGCACCGGTCGTGCGCTGGAAAGGTTGGCGGGATTCTCCACGCTGGTTCCGGCGATGACACCGGGCCGGGCGGCGATCCGGTCGAACCAGTCCTGCACCGCCGGATAGTCTTCCAGCGCAAGCCCGATTGCCCGGACCGCGCGCGCCCAGGGCCAGGTGGCGATGTCCGCCACGGAATATTCGCCGGCCAGGTATTCGGCCTCGGCCAGCCGCCCGTTGAGCACGTGCAGCAGGCGGACCGTTTCGTTGCGATAGCGTTCGACCGGGTAGGTCTGCCCTTCGGGCGCATAGCGGATGAAATGGTGCGCCTGCCCCTGCATCGGGCCGAAGCTGGCCATCTGCCACATCAGCCATTGCTGCGCCTGGGTGCGCCGGCGCGGATCGGCGGGGAGCAACTGGCCGCTCTTTTCGGCGAGATAGAGCAGGATGGCCCCGGATTCGAACACGGGCAGCGGCGCGCCTCCGCCGATCGGGTCATGATCGACGATCGCGGGCAACCGGCCGTTCGGGTTGATGCGGCGGAACTCGGGCGTCAGGTGATCGCCATCCAGCACGTTCATACGGAGCAACTGGTGCGGCAGGCCCGTTTCGGCCAGCATGATCGACACCTTGTGCCCGTTGGGCGTGGGGGTGAAGTAGACCTCGATCATCAGGATGCCCTTTCTTGATGTGACGGGGGTTCTTGATGCGACAGGGGCCGCCGCGCTCCCAAGGAGAAACGCGGCGGCCCCTGTCAGCTGTGCCGGATCGTCAGAACTTGATGCCAGCCTCGACCGCGATGTTCCGGGGCGGTTCGAGATAGAGGATCGCGCGCGGTACGGCGGTGATCGGCGCCGGCAGGTTGAACGCGCTGCCGGTGGTGAGCTGGTTGGTCAGGTTCTTGCCGACGAAGGCAATGTGCCAGCGGTTTTCCTGATCGGCCAGTTGCACGCGCAGGTCGAGCTTGGCGTAACCCTTTTGCACGCCGAAGATCGGGCTCTGGTTGTCGGAGTCGAAGTATTTGGAACGGCCCGCGACCACTCCGGTCACGTCGAGCCGCAGCGCGTCCGACAGATCGAAGCGGGCATGAGCGGTCACGCTGCCGGTGAACTTCGAGGAATAGGCCACCCGATACCCCTTCAGGTTGTTGGTGGCGGGGGTGCAGGTCGTCGGTTGCGATGCCAGGCACGCCGCGCCCGGATAGTCATCGTACTTGATGTCCTGATAGGCGGCCGACGCGTTGATGTCGAAGTTGTCGATCGGATAGAACGTGAACGATCCTTCCACGCCCTTCGACGTGGCGCTGGCGGCGTTGCCGGTCAGGTAGCTGGACGTAGCCGGCTGATAGACCGAGACCTGCAGGTTCTTGAACTGCGTGTGGTAGAGCGAGACGTTCGCCACGACCTTGCCGTCCAGCATCGTCGATTTCACGCCAGCCTCGAAATTCTCCGAGCGTTCCGGCTTGAACTGGAAGGTGGCGTTGGTGGTGCCCAGCGTGTTCGACACGAATCCGCCGGACTTCGAGCCACGGCCCCAGGTGCCATAGACCATGACGTGCGGCGCCACATCGTACTGCACGGTGATCGACGGATCGACGTTGCCTTCGCTGCGCTTTCCGGCCGCGCTGGAGATCGGGCGGATCGGGAACGGGCCATAGACGAGCCTGGACGCGAAATCGGCGTCCTTGCTGACATGGGTATAGCGCAGGCTGCCAATCACGCGCAGCGCCTTGGTCACGTTCACCGTGCCCTGGCCGAAGACCGAGAACGAGTCCGCCTTCTGGTTGAAGCGGCTGTCGATCCGGCCGAAGTAGGGGCTGCCGAACAGGTTGGCGATGTTGAAGCCCTGCAACTGATCCAGCCGGTAGGTCGAGTGGTCATAGTAGGCGCCGACGATGAAATCGAGGAAGCGCCCGGTCGGCGAAAGCAGGCGCACTTCCTGCGAGACCTGATCGAAGCGTTCGGGGAAGCTGTTGTACACCGAATTGTTGGTGAACGCGCCGCCGCTGTTCGGGATCGTCTGGTCGAAGCCGTTGACGATGTTGGCCTTGAACCAGCTGTAGCCGGTGACCGAGGTCAGCGTGTAATCGCCGAGCTTGAGGTTGCCGGTGCCCGAGATCATGACCGACTTGGTCTTGGTGCCTTCATCGCCCAGCGCCGAACGATCGAGGTAGCGCGTGAGATGGGGCGCCTGCGCGCTTGTGAGCGGGCTGGAAACGGTGATCCCGCCGATCACGTCGCGGTTGGCGTATTCGGCCTTCACCGTGTAGTCGAAATTGCTGCTCGGTTCCCACTTCAGCGTCAGGCGGGCGACCTGCTGCTTGATCTGCGGATCATCGTGGTTGGTCGCCAGGTTGCGGATATAGCCATCCTGGTTGATGAAC
Source organism: Novosphingobium sp. UBA1939 (assembly GCF_002336885.1). Taxonomy (NCBI): domain Bacteria; kingdom Pseudomonadati; phylum Pseudomonadota; class Alphaproteobacteria; order Sphingomonadales; family Sphingomonadaceae; genus Novosphingobium; species Novosphingobium sp. UBA1939. The sequence goes on from NZ_DDFB01000113.1 coordinate 20,766, forward strand.
TTGTAGGCAAGGCGCGCGCTGAGCGTGCTGGTGATCGGCCCGGACACGTAGCCGGAAACGTCAGGTCCCTTGAAATCGAAGTTGTAGCTGGCGGTCAGGCTCGTTTCGAAGTGGCTGGTCGGCCCGGCCGAAACCACGCTCACCGCGCCGGCGGCGGTGTTCTTGCCGAACAGCGCACCCTGCGGGCCGCGCAGCACTTCGACGCGGGCAAGGTCGAAGAACGGAGCCTGTGCCTGCCGCGAACGGCCGGCATAGACGCCATCGACATAGAGCGAGACGGACTGGTCGAACGCGAAGTTGGCCGGCGGCGAACCGAAGCCGCGGATGTAGATCACGTCGTTGCCGGCCGTGGACTGCACGAACACGTTCGGCGTGTAGTTCATCACCGACTTGATGTCGTTGGAGTTGAATTCGGCCAGGCGCTGGCCGCTGACCACTTCCATGGAAATCGGCACGTCCTGCAGGTTCTGGGCGCGTTTCTGCGCCGTGACGATGATTTCCTTGGCGTCGGTCACGTCGCCCGAAGCGGTTCCTTCCGCTTCCGCCATCGCGGGCGTGGCGGCAGCGAGCATCGCCATCACGGCGACCCCAGAAAACAGGAACTGTTTTTGAGCCTTCATGTTCACCCTCTCCCATTGAGGTTGTTCCGATCCGTGTCGTCTGGACCGTGAATCTGATTGACCCTTAGCATACTAATGTTTTTATCGGTGTCCACCACATTTGAAAGAGAGGATTCGCGGCGTGACGCGGGAAACACAGACGGATGTTCGCGGAATTCTGGCCAGCAAACCGCTTTGCACGGCGGAGTTCGAGGTTGCCGGCGGGTTGATCGCGATCGGTGCTTCGCCGTTCGGCGATCAACGCATGGGCTATGTGACCGGGGGAAGATTCTTCGGTCCGCGAATCGCGGGGACGATCCTTCCGGGCGGCGGCAACTGGTCTCGCGCCGGACGCCTGGGAGAAGACGCGTCCGTCGGCACGTTCGATGCGCGCGCGGTATGGCGCACGGACGAGGATGAGCTGATCTACCTGACCTACACCGGGCGCAGCGTCATTCCCGATCCGGTGCGCGCCGCCTTCGCCGATCCGGCCGCGCCCGATGTCGATCCGGCGCGCTACTACCTGCGCATCGCCATGGTGTTCGAAACCGCGAGCAAGCGCCTGGAATGGCTGAACGGGGTGCTCGCGGTCGGCGTGGGGGAACGCACCGCCTTCGGGGTGCGGCACGTCATTCACGAAATCGGGTAGGAGGAAGCGACCGCCGCGTCAGGCTTCGCGGTCGAGCCAGCGCCGCAGGACGTCGGCGGTATCCTGGCCGACGGCGAGCGGTGCCGGGCGGCGAATACTGCCGGGCGTGTCGGACAGCTTGGGGAACACGCCCTGCATGGTGACTTCGCCGAATTCGGCATCGTCCACTTTCACCAGCGCGTCACGCGCGGCAAAATGCGGGTCCGCCATCATGTCCTCGGCATCGTAAACGCGGCCGGCGGGCACCCCCGCCTCGATCATTCTCGCTTCCAGTTCCGCGATGGTCAGCGTTTTCGTCCATTCGCCGATCAGGCCATCGAGCTCTTCCTGCCGCGCGCCGCGCGCCCGGTGCGTGGCATAGCGTTCGTCGCTGGCCAGTTCGGGGCGGCCCATGGCGGCGGCCAGCCGGGCGAACACGCCATCCTGATTGGCGCCGATCAGATATTCCCCGTCGCGGCAGGGATAGACATTGGACGGCGCGATGCCGGGCAGCGCCGATCCGGTGCGCTGACGCTTGGCGCCGCTGACCGAATAGTCCGACACCGTCGATTCCATCACTTGCAGCACAGCTTCGTACAGCGCGGAATCGACGATCTGCCCTTGGCCGGTCTGGTTGCGATGGTGCAGGGCGGCCAGTGCGCCCAGGCAGCCATAGGTGGCGGCCAGCGTATCGCCGATCGACACACCCATGCGGGCGGGCGCGCGATCCGGATAACCGACGATCCCGCGCCAGCCGCCCATCGCCTCGCCAATGCCGCCGAAACCGGCGCGTGTCGAATAGGGGCCGGTCTGGCCATAACCCGAAACGCGCACGATGATCAGGCCCGGATTCGCCGCGCGCAGATCCGCGGGGGCGAGGTTCCATTTTTCGAGCGTGCCCGGCCGGAAGTTCTCGATCAGGATGTCCGCCCGCGCGATCAGGTCGCGGGCCAGATCCTGCCCCTCCGCCGATCTCAGGTCGGCGCCCACGGAATACTTGTTGCGGGCGATGACGCGCCACCAGCTCGGCTTGTCGCCCTGGCCCCAATGGCGCATCTGGTCACCGGTTTCGGGCGGTTCCAGCTTCACGATTTCGGCGCCCATATCGCCCAGCAACTGTCCGCAGAACGGCCCGGCGATGAGCTGGCCCATTTCGACCACCCGGATTCCCTCCAGTGCGCCAGCGCCGATGATCATGCTTATTCAATCCTTCCGTCCGATCCGACTGGTAGTGCAACCTGACCTGTGCGGAATATACTTAGAATACTATGTATTTATCAACCGTTTTTTGAAGGCGTTCCGGTCCGTCCAGTTCGGACATGTGAAAATGAGCGCCCCGCCATGATTGCTGGGGGAAAGCGCTGTTCCTGGGGGCAGGACGCATTGCTGGTGCGGTCGAGGCGTCCAAATCGCTAAGCCGAAAGCTGCTCGCGCAACGCGCCGCAACTACGGAATTTGTCCACGCCGCCTAGGAAGCAAGCAGGGCCCGTCAACCCTCGGCACATATCCCGGGAAAGGCCGGCGCCTGCGCGACCATGCTCGGCAGTTTGCGCCCCATCAACGTGGTAAGCCACATGTTGGCCTCGACCATCTTCGCCAAATCCATGCCGGTGCGGATGCCCGCGCGCTCGAGCATGTAAATCACATCCTCGCTGGCCACGTTGCCCGCCGCGCCCGGCGCGAACGGGCAGCCACCCAGGCCGCCTAGCGCGGCGTCGACCACGCTGGCTCCCGCCTCGATCGCCGCCCAGACGTTGGCAAGCCCGGTCCCGCGCGTGTTGTGAAAATGCACGCGGACCGGCAAGGGCGCGATCGCCGCCGCCACCCGGCGGACGAGCCGTGCGACATGGGCCGGATCCCCCACGCCGATGGTATCGGCCAGCGCCACCTCGGCAGGGCTGGCTTCGGCCAGTGTGGCAGCCATGGCGACGACACGGTCCTCGGCGACCTCGCCTTCGAACGGGCAACCGAACGAGGCGGCGATGGTAACCTGTCCCTTGAGGCCCGCCGCCTGCGCCATGGTGACGATCGCGCGGGCGGCGTCCAGCGATTCCGCGCTGGTCTGCCCCTGGTTGGCGATGGCAAAGCGTTCCGAGGCGACGCAGACCGCGCCGAGTTCATGCAGTCGGCCGGTTGCGATGGCGCGCTCCGCCCCGCGCGCGTTGAGGACAAGGCCGATGTAACTGGCACCCTCCACTTGGGGTAGGCCGGCGCAGACCTCTTCGGCATCGGCCATCTGCGGCACCCGCTTGGGATTGACGAAACTGGTCACTTCTATCCGGCGCGCGCCGGCATGCAGGCTGCGGCGGATCAATTCGAGCTTGTCCGCGGTGGTGACGAGCGCCTTTTCGTTCTGCAGGCCGTCGCGCGGACCGACTTCGACAAAATCAATCGCTGCGGTTGTCACGCCTTTCTCCCAACTTGTCTCGGCAAGGCCGTCTTCCTGGCCTCCGCAATTGTCAAGGCGTCGGCCTCTTCGTTGTCAAGCGCGCGGCGGTGAAGCCATTTCCCAGCCCCGCCGAGGGCGCGGAACACGTCCACCTGTTCGTCGACATTCCGCCGCATGTCTCGATCAGCGAGTTCGTCCAGCGGACCTGGCTAGGCCGAGTGTAGCTCGAATTTGCTGGATTTTCAGGGATGGTGGGAGGCGCTGTGAAGCGTGATCCTGGTGGGCGGTGACGGGCTCGAACCGCCGACCCTCTCGGTGTAAACGAGATGCTCTACCAACTGAGCTAACCGCCCTTCGCGGGAGCCGCGCTCATGCGCGGTTTGCCCGGGGTAGTCAATCCCGGTTGGAGCGCCCGGTTTGGCGGTTTGACCCTAAAGGCGGATACGCGTTTCGAGAAAATCGAGGAATGCGCGGATGCGTGCCGCCAGGCGATCGTGCCCGACGTGCAGCGCGTGGATGTCCTCGCCATCGCCGGGGTTGAAGGGGTTGAGCAGTTCGATCAGCCGGCCGGCCGCCAGATCGGCCGCGACATGGAAGCGGGCGAGCCGCGCGATGCCGCCGCCGGCCAAAGCCATCATGCGCACCACTTCGCCCGAGTTGCCCAGAAACCGGCCATCCATGACCTGATGCGCGGTTACACCGTCGGTCCGGAACGGCCAGGAATCGACCGAGCGGCGGAAGCTGAAGCGCAGGCAGGTATGGCGCTCGAGGTCCGCGGGAACACGCGGAGTGCCGTGGCGCTCCAGATAGGCAGGGCTTGCCACCACGGCCATCGTACTGTGTCCCAGCTTTCGCGCGCGCAGCCCGGAATCGCGCAAGGGGCCAACCCGGATCGCGATGTCCGCGCGTTCGTCGACCAGATCGACCATCGCGTCGGTCAGCGCCAGGTCGAGCGTTATCGCCGGGAAGGCTTGCTGGAATTCCGGCAGGACCGGGATCAGGCAATGCACACCGAACGGAACCGAGGCGTTGATCCTGAGGCGGCCCGAAGGGCTTTGCCCGGTGGCTGGAAAATCGCGCTCCAGCTCGTCGATTTCCTCCAGCAGCCCGGCCACGCGCACGCGATAGGCCTCGCCTTCGGGCGTCAGGGCGAGCGCGCGGGTGGTGCGCGCGATCAGTTGTACGCCCAGCCGCGCCTCCAGGCGCCCCAGCGCCCGGCTGACGGCAGACGGCGTAAACCGTAGTTCCCGCGCCGCGCCGGCCAGGCTGCCCTGTCGCGCCACCGCGAGGAACGTTTCCATTTCGCCGAGACGGTTGTCCATGAAGCAATGCTCGTGAATTGAAATCAATTCTAAAATACATCAGTGATGTCTAATCACAAGTTGTTCAAGCGCCTATGTACCATGCAACAATCCCGTTTCATGGAGACGCATCATGGATCTTAACCTTGCCGGAAAGACGGCTCTCGTCACCGGTGCCACGGCGGGCATCGGCCTTGCCATTGCCGAAAGGCTTGCCGCCGAAGGCGTTGCGGTAGCGATCAGCGGCCGCGATTCCGCAAAGCTGGAGCGCGCGGTGCAGGCGATCGGCGCGAAGGGGAGCGCGCGGGGCGTGCTGGCCGATCCGGCGACGGCCGAAGGTGCGGCCGCGCTGATCGCGGCGGTTCCCGACGTCGATATCCTCGTCAACAATCTGGGAATCTACGAAGCCAAGCCCTTTGCCGAGATCAGCGATGCCGATTGGCATCACATTTTCGAGGTCAACGTGGTGAGTGGCGCGCGGCTGGCGCGGCATTACTTTCCGCAAATGCTGGCGCGGGGCACCGGGCGCGTGATCTTCGTGTCCAGCGAAAGCGCGCTGGCCACCCCGCAGGAAATGATTCACTACGGGATGACCAAGACGGCGCAGCTGGCGATCGCGCGCGGGCTGGCAGAGCAGACGCGCGGCACCGGCGTGACGGTGAATGCGATCCTGCCCGGACCGACGCGCTCTGAAGGGATCGTGGATTTCATCCGCTCGGTCGTGGACAACAAGGATGCGCCCGAAGCCGAACGCGAAGCCGAGTTCTTCGCCCGGTTCCGCCCGCTTTCGCTGATCCGGCGGCTGATCGAACCCGATGAGATCGCGGCGCAGGTCGCGGTGCTCGCCAGCCCGCTGGGCGCGATCACCAATGGCGCTGCCGTCCGCATGGAAGGCGGGATCATTCCAACGATCGCCTGAAGCGCAATCCCGTGCCGTCGAACGGATTCGCGGCACGGGAAGGCGGATTATCGTCAGACGGCTTCGTACTGCGTTGCCTTTTCCTTGCGGACGGTGCGGCTGTTGCGTCCGTCGATCGCTACCGGCACTTCGCCGGCGATCGTCGCACGGCGCAGCGTGCGGCGCTGGAGGCCGAAATCGGCGACGGCCCGGTGCTGGGTGGACTGGTTATCCCAGAACGCCACATCGCCCGGCTGCCAGCGCCAGCGCACCACGTTTTCCGGCTTGGTGATGTGGTCCTGCAGGATCTGGAACAGGCGCTGCGAATCCGCCTGGTTCAGCCCGACAAAGCCTTTCACGAAATGGCCGAGCAGCAGGCTGCGCTGCCCTGACACCGGATGGACGCGGACCACCGGATGTTCGGTTTCGTAAACGGTGGAGGCAAAGACGTTGCGGTGCTGCGCGATGCGCTCTCGCTGCACGCTGTCTTCGCTGCCGCGCGCGGGATTGCCCAGCGCCGCCGCATAGTCATAGAGATTGGTGTGCGTGGCCCACAGCGTATTGACCAGTTGGCGCAAGGGTTCGGGCAGGCCTTCGTAAGCGGTTTCGCCATTGGCCCACACGGTATCCCCGCCGGCCTCCGGAATGGTGATCGCGCGCAGGATCGATCCCTTGGGATAGGCGTCGACGAAGGTTACGTCGGTATGCCAGCTGGACGCGGCGTAGCCTTCCTTGCTGTCGAGTTCGAGCAGGTAGCGCGATCCTTCGGCCACGGGCACGGTGGGGTGCGCCACCGGATCGCCGAACAGCGCGGCGAAGGCCTCGTGCCGGGCGTCGTCCAGTTCGTGCTGGTTGCGGAAGAACACGACCTTGTGGCGCACGACGGCATCCTTGATCGCCTGCACGGTGGCGGGATCGAGATCGCCGGACAGGGTCACGCCCCGGATTTCCGCGCCGATCGTGCCGGTGACGGGCACGATATCGAGCGGGGATTTGGGATCGCGGGCGTTGGTGTAGGTGGTGATGGCATTCATGATGCAGTCTCCTTGAAACAGGGGGCAGGAGGGATCATTCGGCGGGCACGAGGGAGGCGGCGCTGGTGCGGTCCCGCGCCTCGAGTTGTCGGCGAATTTCGGAGTGACGCTTCCCGTCGAGCGGGAAGCCAGCGACGAGCGCGGCCGACACTGCGTGAGCAATCGACGGACCGAGCGCGAAGACGAGCAGCAGGCCGTTCAGCGCCTGCGGCGTGTTGGTGGCGCTTTTGGGATCGAAGCCGAACCCCGCGACCAGCGGTAGGGCCAGGCCCACGGCCAGTGCGCTGCCCAGCTTTTCCGAGACGCTGAATACGGAGTAATAGAGACCGACGCGGTCCTCGCCGGTTTCGGCGCGATGCTTGTCGGCGATGTCCGCCACCATCGAGCGGAGCATGATGTTGCCCGATCCCTGCGCCAGCCCTTGCGCGAAGGCGAGGAACAGGACGAGGCCGAAGCGGTCGGGCGTGGTCAGCAACAGGCCGGCGTTGATGGCGGCCTGGACCAGTTCCGCCAGCACGGCCGTCCGATTTTTGCCGAGCCTGAGCGAGATGCGCAGCCAGATCGGGCCGGCCGCCATGCCGAAGATGTACTGGAACAGGAACAGCCCCGCCGCCCATTCCGGCCGTCGCAGATAGTAGGTCACGTAGAACACCAGGAGTACACCGCGGATGCCCTGTCCGGTGCGGACCGAGGCGTCGGACAGGATCACGCGGACCAGCAGGCTATTTCCGAACACCGCGCCCAGCGTCGTGCGCAGCGAAAACGGCGCCCGCGCCACCAGCTCCGCCGGGCGATCCGGTGCGGCGGTCAGCGTCAGCCACAGGCCAGGCAGGGCGGTGACGAGAACGAGCGCGCCGAACAGCGCTAGCCGCATTCGTCCGTCGCCCTGGAACAGGCGGTCGCCCACGGCGGCGACGGCCAGCGTCACCACCAGCGCCACCGCGACCAGCACGGTGATGTAGGCGGTGATCCGCGTGCGCTGATGATAATCGCTGCTGAGTTCGCCCGACCACGCGAGCAATGGTGTCTGTACGGCGGATGTGCCGGCATAGAACAGGAGCAGGCCGGTTGCGAGCCAGACGATGCTGCCGCCGGGCGGCGGGAAGAACAGCAGGACGGCGCCCGCGGTGAAGGTCAGCCCACCCGCCGCGATCCATGTCCGCCGCCGGCCGAACCGCGCGCGGGTGTGGTCGCTCAACGTCCCGATCACCGGATCGAGCACCGAATTGATGATCTGGCCGGCCAGCATCAGCAGGCCCAGCGTGCCCAGCGACAAGCCGAAATCCTTGGCCATGATCGCCGGCAGATAGGCCACGACGGGTTGTGCCGCGGCGTAGATCGGCACGGCGATCGCGGCAAAGCGGATCAGGCGCCACGCCGATGGAGCGGATTGCGGAGAGAGTGTCATGCCGGGCCGTCCCTGGTTCAGGCCGCCGCTTCGGTGACAGCGGTGGCGGGGGGCGCGGCGACGGCGGGTCGCGCCAGCCCCAGATGATCGCGCAGGGTCGTGCCTTCGTACTCGGTGCGGAACAGCCCGCGCCGGCGCAGCTCTGGCAGGACGAGATCGATGAAGTCGGTCAGCCCGTCGCGCAGCGTGGGCGCGAGGATGTTGAAACCGTCGGCGGCGCCTGCCTCGAACCATTCCTGCAGCGTGTCGGCGATGTCGGCGGGCGTGCCGACCAGCACGAGATGGCCGCGCGCCGCGCTGATCCGGCCGACCAGCTGGCGCACCGACAGGCCTTCGCGCAGCGCCAGATCGTAGAGCAGCCGCTGCCGGCTTTGCCAGCCTTCGGTGAAGGGTGGGGGAGGGGGCGGCGCATCCAGATCGACCTCGCTGAGGTCCCAGTCGAGGAACGTCTTGAACCCCTGCGCGGCGGCCTTGACGTCGACGAAGCGCTGGAGCCCGTCGAACTTGGCCTGCGCTTCCTCGCGCGTGGGGGCGACATAGATGCTGGCACCGGGCATCACCAGCAGGCTGTCGCGGCTGCGCCCGGCGGCTTCGGCCTGGTCTTTCACCCCCTGCGCGAAGGCGACGGCCTCCTCCAGGGATTGCTGCGCGGTGAACACCACTTCGGCGGTAGCGGCGGCGAGCTTCTGTCCGTCGGCGGACGATCCCGCCTGCACGATCACGGGATGGCCCTGCACCGGCCGGCCCGATTGCAGCGGCCCGCGCACGCTGTAATAGGGGCCTTCGTGGTTCAGGAAGCGGACCTTGGCCGGATCGGAAAAGCGCCCGCTTTCCTTGTCCAGCACCAGCGGATCGTCGTCCCAGGTGTCCCACAGGCCCTTGACCACGCTGATATGCTCTGCCGCGCGGTCATAGCGTTCGGCGTGGGCAAGCTGATGCGACAGGCCGAAGTTGGCCGCTTCGGCATTGGTGCCCGACGTCACCAGATTCCAGCCCGCGCGGCCGCCGCTCAACTGGTCGAGCGCGGCGAACTTCCGCGCCACATGGTAGGGCGGCATGTAGGTGCTGGATACCGTGGCGATCAGGCCGATCCGGCTGGTATGCGTGGCCAGCGCGGCCAGCAGGGTCAGCGGTTCCCAGAAATAGACCGGCGGGGCGTAGCTGATCGCCTCGGCGGACCCGCCCAGCAGGCCCACGTTGTCGGCGAAGAACACCGCGTCGAACTTGGCGGCTTCCGCCTTCTGCGCGAGTTCGCGGTAGAACTCGAAGCGAAAGGCGTCGTGCGGATCGACATCGGGATGGCGCCAGGCGGCGACATGGTGCCCGATGCTGTAGAGGAATGCGCCGAGGCGCATTTGACGGGGTTCGGCCATGGTCAGAATTTCCCGGAAAGGGCCACGCCCCAGGTGCGGGGTTCGCCCAGGATGGTGATGATGGGGGTGTTGGCGCTGGCCGCGCCGAATGCCGCGGCGTAGCGCTTGTCGAACAGGTTCTTCGACCACAGCAGGATCGAATAGCGATCGTCCTCTGTCCGCAGCCCGATGCCGGCGTTGACCAGCGCATAGGCGTTCTGCCAGCCGTAGATTGAACGCGGATTGATCAACGCGGTGCGGCTGCGATAGCTGACGGTGGCGTAGCTCGTCAGCTTGAGGTTGCCGCCGATCGGCTGCTCGACGTTATAGCCGCCCTGCAGCACCCACTTGGGCGCGTTGGCGATCTGGTAGCCGGTGAGGCTGAGCGTAGAGGTCGCGCCGCCCAGCGCGGCCTGGAATTCCAGCGGCGCGGGCGCGTTCGCATAGTTGAGGTACTTCGCGTCGTTATAGGCGCCGTTGAAGTTCAGGGTGAGGCCCGGAACCGGCGCGATCGTGGTTTCGAACTCCACCCCGCGCAGCCGCACCTTGCCCACGTTGGCAAGGTAGGAGCCGAGCGTGGGCCGCTGCGTATCGACTTGAGCGGCTTGATAGCCCTTGATCGTGTTGTTGTAGAAATTGACGTTGAGCGTCAGCTTGCGGTCGAGCCAGGTGGTCTTCAAGCCGGCTTCGAAGTCGAGCGACTTTTCCGGCTGGGTGATGATGACCGACTGCGTGAGCGTGGAGGCGGTGGTGTTCGCCGCGCCCGATTTCTCGCCATAGCTGGCCGAGCCATAGAGCAGGATGTTGTCGCTGACCTTGAACGACGGGTTCACCAGCCAGGCGACAGAATTGCGCGTATTGGCCGCGCTCACGGTGAAAAGGCCGCCTTCCGCTGCCGTGGTGCCGCCAAGACTGGCAAGAATGGTTGAACGGGCGGTGTTCAGCGCTGGCAGGGGTAGGGTGGCGCCGCCGGTATAGGAACCGGTGACGTTCACCTGCTTGCGTTCGCGGGTGAAGCGCACGCCGCCGGTCAGCGAGAGGGCATCGGTCAGGTGCAGCGTGGCCTGTCCGAACACCGCGCCGCTGTCGATCTTGAGCTTGCCGCGCTTGCTGTAATCGATGCCGTCGAGGATGGCGGCGGGGGTGGCGTTGCTGCCGGTCAGGAACGCGGCCGCGCCCGAATAGAAGATCGTGCGGTAGTCGCTGACCAGGTCTTCGTGCAGGTAATAGGCGCCCACCTGCCAGTCGAGCAGGCCGCCCTTGTTCGAGGCGAGCCGCAGTTCCTGCGAATACTGGTCGACATCGACGTCATAGCCGGCGCGGAAAATCGGCAGCGGCGTCAGGTCGCTGTCGTTGTAGGGGCGGAAATAGAGCTGACGCCAGGCGCTGACCGAGGTCAGCGTCGCGCCGCCGAAGTCCCAGTTCAATTCGTTCGAGATGCCGTTGGTGCGCGAGACCAGCCGCTGCTGCGAATTGAGATTGGCGTTCTTGGTGACATCGAAGCTGGGCGTGTAGCCGAACAGCGTCTTCAGCTTGTTGGTCCAGCTTCCGGCACGGACGGATCGCACCGTACCATCGAGGTTCAGGTTGGCGTTCACGTCGGCAGAGGCCGGGTAGAAGTTGTTGTATTCGCGCGTTTCGTAGTGCTCGACGATCAGGCGGCTGCTGATGTTGCTGGCCGGCGTGAACAGCAACTGGCCGCGCACGGACCAGCGGCTGTTGTCGAGATACTTGGCCCCGTCATAGGCATTGCGGATCCAGCCGCCGCCCTGATCGGTGGCGAAAGTGACGCGATAGGCCAGCTTGTCGGCGATGATCGGCCCGGTGGCATTGGCGCGCACCTGGAAGCGGTTGCGGCCACCATACGTGGCGTTGATGTTGAGTTCGGGATCGAACTTGGGCTTGGCGGTGCGCACGATCACCGCGCCGATGGTGGTGTTCTTGCCGAGCAGCGTGCCCTGCGGACCGCGCACGACCTCGACGCCTTCCAGATCGACGAAATCGAGCCAGCTGAAGCCGACGTGGGTAAAGAACACGTTGTCCACGATCAGGCCGACGCCGCCTTCGGCGCCGTCGTTGTTGGCGTTGCCGCCCACGCCACGGATGTAGAGGCCCGAAACGCGCGTGTTCTGCTGGATCGCGCCGAAGTTGGGGACCTTCACCGTATAGTCCGCCACGCGGTCGAGATGCTGGGCGTTGAGTTCGCCGCCAGCGATCGAGGAGATGGCGAGCGGTACGTCCTGCAACCGCTCCTCGCGGTGGCGCGCGGTGACGATGATCTCGTTGCCGGCATCGGCGGCTTCCCCGTCCGGCGCGGCGGTGCTGTCCGCGGGCGCATCGGCACCCGGGGCATCGGCGGCGGTTGCCCAGGCAGGTGCGGCGGCGAGCGCGATGAGGCTGACCGAAGCTGTGGCAAGGGCGCGCGAAAGGCTTCCGCGAAGCGCGGACGAAATGAAATCGGACATAGTTGATCCCTGAAACCTGAAGATGGAAACGGGCGTGCCGCACGCATGCGTCCGGTGGACCGGAACGCGGGGCATGGTGACCGCGTCAGTTGTAAAGCGACGGTTGTATGGTTCGTGAGGGGCGCAACCGGCCGGGCGATCCGGCTCCCTCCGCACGCAGGGCGCGGCCGGACACGGCGGGTTACGTCAGATAAAGCTCATGGCACGCATCGTATCACCTCATCACTTGGCGTGAGGGAACACGATGCCTGGCGCTGTCGCCCCAGCATCGCGCGCTTTAGCGGTTGGTAACGCGGAGCAAGCTGCTTCCCGATCAAATGCCGCGGACCAGGACCCTCTGAAGACACGGCCGGCCTGGTCACCGGAACCCGTGAGGGATGAATGTCTACTTATTTGGTTGAGTCATAAGCGTCAAGCGCAAGCTTTGCTTTTGCGCCGGACAG
>NZ_DDFB01000113.1:33359-54502 GCF_002336885.1 Novosphingobium sp. UBA1939
GGCGCGATGAACGGTGCGAGTTCCCTTGGTGCGGCGATGCCGATCCGGTGCGAGGCGCCTTCGGGGCAGATGCCCACGACTTCGCCCACCGCGTCGACATGCCCGGTCACGATATGCCCGCCAAGTTCGTCGCCCAGCTTCAGCGCGGGTTCCAGGTTGATCGGCCGGCCTGCCTGCCATTGCGCGGGCGCGGTGCGGGACACGGTTTCGCCCGAGACGTCCACCGCGAACCACGCTTCGCCGGCCACGCCGCCCTTGTCCACCACGGTCAGGCACACGCCCGAACAGGCGATCGAGGCACCGATCGCGATCTTCGCCGGGTCCATCGCGCAGGATACCGTCACGCGGTGGTCGCCGCGATCCTCGATGGCGATGATGTTGCCGATTTCGGTGACGATACCCGTGAACATGCGCGCGGCTTTCAGGCTGGAAGGGTGGGACGGAGTCGGTGGTAGACGTCGAGCGTGTCGCTGCCAAGCTGGCGCCGTTCGGCCAGTTGCCAGCGGCCGTGCGCGTCGGGCAGCGCGGCCAGGCCGATATCGCCGATCGCCGCAAGCCCGGTGCCGATCACGATGGGCGCGCGGTAGAGCAGCATGCGGTCGACCATGTCGGCGGCCAGGAACGCGGCGGCGGCGCCGGCCCCGCCTTCGACGAACAGGTATTGCGCCACGCCAAAGGCATCCGGCGCGGCAATGTCGGCCACGGCGCGCCACCCGTCCGGCGCAGCGCCGCGCGTCAGCACCCAGCGTTCCGGGCTGCGATCCTCCAGGCCGGGCAGGCGCACGTCCAGCCGCGGCGCGTCGGCGCGCAAGGTGCCGCCACCGGCGAGGATCGCATCGGCGCGGGCGCGTTCGGCATGGACATGCGCGCGCGCCGGCGCGCCGGTGATCCACTGGCTGGTCCCGTCCGCCAGCGCGATCCGCCCGTCCAGCGACGTGGCGAGCTTGAGTGTCACGTGCGGCCGGCCCAGCCGGCTACGGGTGAGGTAGCCTTCCAGAGATGTCCGCGCGGCCGGGGACGAGAGCAGGTCCACCGCGATGCCCGCCTGCCGCAGCGCGGCCATGCCGTTGCCGGCCGTGCGCGGATCGGGGTCTTCGCAACCGACGACCACGCGGGCGAGGCCCGAGGCCAGCACCAGCGAGGTGCATGATGGGCCGCGCGCGCTGGCGTGGGCGCAGGGTTCCAGCGTGACGTATAGCGTTGCGCCGCGCGCGGCGGTGCCGGCCTCCGCTAGCGCCATGGCCTCGGCATGGGGGCGACCTCCCGGCTGGGTCCAGCCGCGCCCGACCACGCGCCCGTCGCGCACGATCATCGCGCCGACGGCGGGGTTGGGGCGGCTTAACGGACGGCCGCGCGCGGCGATCGCCGCTGCCGCGTCCAGCCAGTCCTGGTCGGGCCGCTCAGCGTCAGGGCTGGGGGCTGGGCTGGGCACGATGCTGCTGGATGATCTTCTCGGCACGTTCCTGCTCGGCCTTCTTTTCGGCTTCGCGCTCTGCCTTGCCTTCCTGATACATCTTTTCCGTATCGATGCCCGTTGCCGCGCCGACGGCCTTGTACATCTGGCGGATGTTTTCGGCGTGGCGCTCCTCTTCCGCCTCTTCGGCGCGGGCCTTCTTCGTCGCGGCGATGTTGCCCGCGATGATCTCCTTGTCGGAACGGTCCGCGCGCCAGCTTTCGAAGTAGAGCACCTTCGGCGGACGGGGCAGGCCGCGCCCTTCCTGCTGGACCATCAGGTAGAATATTCCGCCCGTCACGCAGGCGGCCAGCAACAGACCGCGCGTGCGGTATTCGCTGGGCGCGCCCATGATCTGCCACAGATCCATGATCGCGCGCCGGGGCGAGACGTTTCGGAAGAAGTCCTTCATCGCCGCCTAGATAGGCGGTGGCCGCCGATTCCGCCAGTGCCCTGCGCCAGGATCAGCCGAACGCGCGGTAGAGCCCGCGTCCTTCGCGCTTCAGCCAATGGTTCGCCTCGGCGATGCTCCCTTCGAACAGGCGATCGAGTTCGGCGTGGAAGGCCGGGCTGTGGTCGAAGTGGCGCAGATGCGCGACCTCGTGCGCCACGACCGACCGCCGGACGAAATCGGGGGCCATGACCAGCCGCCAGTTGATCCGGATCGATCCGTCGGCGGCGCAGCTGCCCCAGCGCCGTTGCGCGCGCGACAGGGCGAGGCGCGGCACCGGGTGGCCTCCGCGCGCGCAGTAATGCGCCAGATCGTCGGCAAGCAGGGCAAGCGCTTCGCGTTCCAGCCAGCGGCGCAGCCGGCTTTCCAGCCCCTCGCGCGGGCCGCCGAGGATGATCGCGTCTTCCCCGATGGATGGCCTGCGGGGGGCCGTTGCATGCCAGTCGAGCCGACGCGCCACGCCCCGGAACGGCACCGGCGCGCCAGGTTCGAGCGTCTGCTGCGCGGGCAGGCGCGCCAGTTGCTGCGCCAGCCAGTCGGCGCGATCCCGCGCGAAGGCCTCGGCATCGCCGACGCGGCCCCAGGCGGGAATGGAAACGCGGATTTCGCTGCCGTCGGGCGAAAGGCGCAGCGTCATCCGTTTTGCCTGCCGCAGCCGCCGGATCACGAGCGGCAGATCCTGCCCGCCGATCCGCAGGGTGCGCGGCTTCACCACGCGTGGCGCGGCGGGGCGGCGCAGCCAGTCGATCATCCCCCCGACGCCTGCCATACCTCTTCCGGCACGATGTGTTCTTCCAGCGGCCCCGCGAGCACCTCGCTGACGGCCTTGCCCACGACGGAGACGCCCGCGCGGTGAACCGCATCGCGATCGCCCGAAATCAGGTAATGCCATGCCGGCAGGGGCAGGCCATCGGCGCGCAGGCGATAGGCGCACGTCGCCGGCAGCCATGGCACTTCGGCCACGATGCGCGGGGTCAGCCGCAGGCAATCGGGCACCATCGCCTTGCGGTGGCGATAATCGGCGCAGCGCGCGGTCGAGAGGTCGAGCAGCCGGCAGGCGACGTTGGTGTGATAGACCGCGCCGGTGTCTTCGTCTTCCAGCTTGTGCAGGCAGCACTTGCCACAACCGTCGCACAGCGCTTCCCATTCGTCACGGGTCAGCGTTTCGACGGGTTTTTCCCAGAAGCGGTCGGCCAGCGCGGCCATGTCAGCGGACCCATTTCGCGAGGTCGGCGGCGACGGCCTTCCCGTCCTTCTCGCCGGGCAGCAGCGCGATCGGCTTGCCGTCGGGCGCCATCAGATAGACGCCGCGGCTGTGGTCCATCAGATAGGCATCGGGCGCGGTGCCGGGGCGCTTCTGATAATAGACGGCAAAAGCCTTGGCCGCTTGCGCGACTTGAGCCTCGCTGCCGGTCAGGCCTAGCAGTTCCGGGCCGAAATTGGCGGCGAACTGGCCGACGACCTGCGGCGTATCGCGCGCGGGGTCGATCGTCACGAAGATCGGCTGCACCTTCTTCGCCAGCTCGGCGTGATCCTTCGCGAACAGGTGATAGCCCTGCATCACGTGCTGGAGATCGAGCGGGCAGACATCCGGGCAGAAGCTGTAGCCGAAGTACACGATGCGGTACTTGCCGGCGAAATCGTTGAAGTGAACGGTCTTGCCGTCCTTGTCGACAAGCGTGAAATCGCCGCCGATCGCCGCGCCTTCCAGCGGCGGGGTTTCGGTGGGGGTGGAACTGCCGCACGCGGAAAGCGTGGCGGCCAGGGCGGTTAGCGCTGCAAGGAAGATCGGTCGGGCCATGGCGGGACGGTTCATGCTCTGCTAACACGGGTTCCGCAAGGGGCGAGTCCGGCAGGCTCGCAGCAGAAGGAACAGGGACGTGAACACGCGGCGGCACAACGGGCTTCGATCGGCTTTCGCGGGACTGGCGATGATCGCCGGGCTCGGGCTGGGTTTGGGTCTCGCCGCGCCCGCGCAAGCGCAGTTTTCGGAAAGCTACAAGTTCCTCGAAGCCGTGAAGAAGAAGGACGGCGAAAAGGTCCAGAACGCGCTGAACGAGCCCGGCACCCAGATCGTCAACACGCGCGACGTCACCTCCGGCGAATCCGCGCTGCACATCGTGACCGCCCGCCGCGATCTGACCTGGATGCAGTTCCTGGTCGCCAAGGGCGCCAATGTGAACGTGCGAGACGTGAAGGGCACCACGCCGCTGGTGATGGCGGTCGATCTGGGCTTTGCCGAAGGCGTGGATTTCCTCATCAAGAGCGGCGCGCGCGTCGATGAACCGAACAACACCGGCGAAACCCCGCTGATCAACGCGGTGCATCGCCGCGACATGGCGATCATCCGCATGTTGCTGAAGGCGGGGGCCAATCCGGAGCGGCCGGACAATTCGGGCCGTTCCGCGCGGGATTATGCCGCGCTCGACGGCAAGAACAGTGCCGTGCTGGAAGAGATCGACAACGCCATGAAGGCCGCCAAGGCTGCCCCGCAGAAGCCCACCTACGGGCCTTCGTTCTGATCGGGCCGTGGCGATGACATCCGCTTCTGAATCGACGCTCGACGCTATCCGCCTGCAACTGGCGCCTCACGTGGCCGAAGCCGCCGTCTTCGATGGATGGGGCGAGGCCGCCGTGGCCAGCGCTGCCGATGCGGCCGGGGTGGACCCGGCGGTTGCGGCGTTCGCGTTCGGGGGCAAGCCCATGGCGAAGATCGCGGCGTGGATCGCGCGCATCGATGCCGACATGGCCGAAGCCCTGCCGACCGCCCGGATCGGCAACCTGCCGATCCGCGAGCGCATCCGCACGCTGGTGCAGTTCCGGCTCGATGCGCTGGCCGGCCGCGAGGAAGCGCTCCGCCGTGCGCTGGCGATCATGGCCATGCCGCAGAACGTGCCCACGGCCATGAAGCTCGGCTGGCACAGCGCCGATGCGATGTGGCGGCTCGCCGGCGATACCGCGACGGACTACAACCACTATACCAAGCGCGCCACGCTGGCGGCGATTTATGCCGCCACGCTGGCGGTCCATGCCGAGGACAAGAGCGAGGGCCATGCCGATACGCGCGCGTTCCTCGATCGGCGGATCGAGGGCGTGATGCGTTTCGAGAAGGCCAAGGCCCGGTTGACCCGCCCGCGCGAGGAAACCTTCAGCGTGATGCGCCTGTTCGGCCGCCTGCGGTATCCCGCGCGATAAGAGCCACTTGACCGGCGTCAATGCGCGCGGTGGCAAGGTCGCGCCAGTGAAGCCATGCTAATTTCAGGCTCCTTATTGCGAATGCCTTGCAAATGCTTTCGGCCTATGGCAGCGCCGTGAGCGTGACACTCGACCAGATCCCACTTGGAACGCCCGCGCGAATCGATTCCGTCGATTGGGACTTGCTCGTGCCCGAAGAGGCGGAGCGGCTGCGCGCGCTGGGGCTGGATGCCGGGGCGCATGTGCGCCTTGCCTATCGCGGCGTATTTGTGTCGCGCGATCCGCTGGCGGTGGAGATCGGCCGGATGACGGTGGCGCTGCGGCGCGTGCATGCCCGGGCGATGCATGTCGAACTGATCGGAGCAACGGCATGAGCCGCAACGCCTGTGTCGCCGCGCTGGTCGGCAATCCCAACGCGGGCAAGAGCGCGCTGTTCAACGCGCTGACGGGCGCGCGCCAGAAGATCGCCAACTATCCGGGCGTCACCGTCGAGCGAAAGGCGGGGCGCCTGATCCTGCCCAGCGGCGAACCGATGGAACTGGTCGACCTGCCGGGCAGCTATGGCCTCAACGCCACCAGCCCCGACGAAGAGGTGACGCGCAAGGTCATCATGGGCGAACAGGTGGGGCAGGCCCAGCCGGACGTGCTGGTGATCGTGCTCGATGCCTCGAACCTCGAACAGCATCTGGTTTTCGCGCAGGAAGTGCTGGAGCTTGGCCGCCCGACCGTGGTTGCGCTCAACATGGTGGACCTTGCCGAGCGCGATGGGCTGACGCTCGATTCGGCCGCGCTCGAAACCGCGCTGGGCGTGCCGGTGATTCCCACCGTGGCGGTACGACGGCGTGGACTGGCAGAACTGTCCGCCGCGATTGCGCAAGCGCGCGATCGCGTGTCTGGCGAAACCGCGCCGCGCGCCCACGTCACGCTGCCCGAACGCCGGCTGCTGGCGCACGAGATGGCGCATGGCGCGATCCTTTCGGAAACCGCCAAGCATCGCATTCACGCCCGGATGGACCGCGTGCTGCTGCACCCCTGGCTTGGTCCACCGATCCTGCTGGCGCTGCTGTTCGTGGTGTTCCAGGCGGTGTTCAGCTGGGCTACGCCCTTTGCCGACGTGCTCGACGCGGGCGTTTCGGGCATTGGCGATCTGGTCAAGACCGCGCTTCCGCCCTCGCTTGCGCGCGATCTGCTGACCGATGGCGTGATTGCGGGCGTGGGGGCCGTGATCGTGTTCCTGCCGCAGATCCTGATCCTGTTCTTCTTCATCCTGACGATGGAGGCGACCGGCTACATGGCCCGCGCCGCCTTCCTGATGGACCGGCTGATGGCCACGGTGGGCCTTTCGGGGCGCAGCTTCATCCCGCTGCTGTCGAGCTTCGCCTGCGCCATTCCGGGCATCATGGCCACGCGCAGCATCACCGATCCCAAGGACCGGCTGACCACGATCCTGATCGCCCCGCTGATGACCTGTTCGGCACGCCTGCCGGTCTATGCCGTGATCATCGCCGCGTTCATTCCCCACCGCACGGTCGGCCCCGGCTTCGGCCTGCAGGGGCTGGTGCTGTTCGGGCTCTATGTGTTCGGTGTGGTGGGGGCGATGGTGGTAGCGCTGGTGCTGCGCCGGTCGGTGACGAAGGGCGCGGCCAGCGGCTTCATCATGGAACTGCCCAAGTACCAGCTGCCCACGGTGAAGGATCTGGCGCTCGGCCTGTTCCAGCGCGCGTGGATCTTCCTGCGCCGCGCCGGCACGATGATCTTTACGGTCACGGTGGTGCTGTGGTTCCTGCTGAACTTCCCCCGCGCGGGCGAGGGGCAGAGCCAGGTGGACGCCTCTATCGCCGGGCACATCGCCAACGGGCTGGCCGTGGTGGTGGAGCCGGTGGGCTTCAACCGCGATATCGCGCTGGCGATCATCCCCGCCATGGCCGCGCGCGAAGTGGCGGTCAGCTCGCTCGCCACGACCTATGCCGTGGACAACGCGAACGACGAGGACGCGCAGGCGAACGCGCTGGAGGATCAGCTCAAGGCGCACTGGACCCTGCCGACCGCGCTGGCGTTCCTGGCCTGGTTCGTGTTCGCGCCGCAGTGCATGTCGACGATCGCGGTTACCCGGCGCGAAACCAACGGGTGGAAATGGCCGGCATTCATGCTCGCCTACCTGTTCGGCCTGGCCTATCTGGCGGCGGGCGTGACCTTCTGGACGGCACGGGCCTTCGGGTTGGGTTGAAGCCCTTCCCGTTGTGGAAAGGACGGGGGGCGGACTCGCGCTGCCGCTGCGCATTGGCTAGGCCAGCCTCCACATTCACACGGGACACGATTCGATGGCAGGCAGCGTCAACAAGGTCATTCTGGTCGGCAATCTGGGGGCTGACCCGGAAGTGCGCTCGTTCCAGAACGGCGGCAAGGTCTGCAACCTGCGCATCGCCACCTCGGAAACGTGGAAGGACCGCAATTCGGGCGAGCGGCAGGAACGCACCGAATGGCACAGCGTGGCGATCTTCTCCGAAGGTCTGGCAGGCGTGGCCGAACGCTTCCTGCGCAAGGGCAGCAAGGTCTATATCGAAGGCCAGCTCCGCACCCGCAAGTGGCAGGACCAGTCGGGCAACGACCGCTACAGCACCGAAGTCGTGCTGCAAGGCCCCGGCGCGGTGCTGACCATGCTGGATGGCGCGCCCGGTGGCGGTAGCGGTGGGGGCGGCGGCTTCGGCGGTGGCCAGCGCTCGGGCGGCGGCGGTGGCGGCTGGAACGAAGGCGGCATCAGCGGTGGCTCCTCGCGCGGGGGCGGATCGTCCTCGGGCGGTGGCTGGAACCAGGGCGGCGGCGGATCGTCCGGCGGCGGCGGCTTCTCCGACGATCTGGACGACGATATTCCGTTCTGACCTTCCGAACCTCCCCGCTTCCGGGGAGGTTTTGCTATGTCCCGCGCGTATCGCCGTAGAGGTGGATGTGCAGCCGGTCGGTGAAGCGCCAGCCGGCCTTCATCGTGGCTTCGGCCAGCCAGGCGGACCGTTCGCGCAAGAGGACGCTGGCGGTGCCTTCGGGCATCACGAACAGGCGGTCCGACGGAATGGCGTAATGCGCCTGCAGCGCCGCGATCTCGTCCAGATCGTCGGGCGTGGCGACCACGAACTTGAAGAAGGCGCGCGGTTCGATGGCCCAGTGCGCGAGCCGTTCGGGCACCAGCGCCAGATCGGCCGGGTTGCCTGAATGGGCGAGCTTGGGGCTGACGTTGTACTGGTCCACCAGCGCGTCCAGCGCCTGCGTCGGGGGCACGCTGCCGTTGGTCTCGATCTCCACATGCAGGCGGGGCCGCGCTTCCTTCAGGATCGTCAGCAGGCGGATGAGGGCGGGGGCCTGCAACAGCGGTTCGCCGCCGGTCACGACCAGCCGGTCCTGCGGATGGGCCAGCAGGCGCAGCGCCACGTCGCGCTCGTCCAGCGTGATCTGGTTCTCGCCGCGCTCGAAGGCGATTGCGTCACGGTGCGGCCGGTTGTCGCCGGTGAAGCGCCAGGTGTAGGCGGTATCGCACCAGCGGCAGGCAAGATTGCAGCGCGACAGGCGCAGGAACACCGAAGGGCGGCCGATTGACGGCCCTTCGCCCTGCAGCGAGGCGAAGATTTCCGGTTCGCCCGGCGTGGTGGTGGCAAGTGTCAGCATGGCGCGGGCCAACGGACGCAATCCAGCCTCCGTTCGGTTCGAGCGAAGTCGAGAACCATCGCGCGGAGTGTCTCGGCTTTGCTCGACACGAACGGAGCAGGCATCACATCACCCCAGCCGCGCCAGCGCAGCAGCCAGCCGCTCGGCCTCGGCGCTGTGGTGCGCGTGATCGGCGCGGGCCTTCTCGACCGCCTCGGGCTTGGCCTTCTCGACGAACGCGGGGTTGTTCAACCGCCCTTCGAGTCCCTTCGCTTCCTTCTGCGCGGCGGCGAGCGCCTTTTCGAGGCGGGCCTTTTCGGCGGCGATATCGATCACACCTTCCAGCGGGATGACGATGTTGGCATCGCCAGCACCGATCTGCATCGCGGCACCGGCAGGGACCGGTTCGAAGCGGATCGACGAAAGCCGCGCCAGCCGGTCGATCGCCGGGCCGTTCGCCTCGATGATCGCGCGCGTGGCCGCGCTGGGTTCGGGCAGATAGGCGTCCAGCTTGGCCCCGGGCGCGATGCCGAGCTCGTTCTTGGCGGTGCGCAAGGCGGAAACCAGCGCGATCAGCCATTCGACCTCACGCTTCGCCGCCGCATCGACCGCCGTCTTGGGCTGGGGCCAGGCCGCCACGATCAGCTCGCCGGTGCGCGTGCCCGTCTTGTTCCACAGTTCCTCGGTCACGAAGGGCATGAAGGGGTGGAGCAGAACGAGGATCTGGTCGAGCACCCAGCCGGCGACGGCCTTGGTCTCGTCGTCGAACGATCCCTTGATCAGTTCGATGTACCAGTCGCAGAACGTGTCCCACACGAAGTGGTAGATCGCGTTGGCGGCGGCGTCGAAGCGCAGGTCGGCCATCGCCTTGTCGAGTTCGGCCACGGTGTCGACGACTTCGCCGATGATCCACTGGTTCACGGCAAGCTGCGGCGCGATGCCGGGGCCGGTGTGATCGCCGATGCCGCCGGTGATGCCATTGCTCTGGCAGAAGCGCGCGGCGTTCCACAGCTTCGTGGCGAAGTTGCGATACCCCTCCACGCGCTTTTCATCCATCTTCACGTCGCGGCCCTGGCTTTCCATGGCGCACATGAAAAAGCGCAGCGCGTCCGCGCCGTACTGGTCGATCAGGCCCAGCGGATCGACCACATTGCCCTTGGACTTCGACATCTTCTGCCCGTCCGCCGCGCGGACCAGCCCATGCAGGTAAAGCCGCTTCCACGGCACTTCCTTCATGAAATGCAGGCCCTGCATCGCCATGCGCGCATCCCAGAAGAACAGGATGTCGAAGCCGGAAACGAGCAGATCGTTGGGGTAGTGCTTCTTCAGCAGCGGCGCATCTTCATCGGGCCAGCCGAGCGTGACGAAGGGCCACAGCGCGGAGGAGAACCAGGTGTCGAGGACGTCGGGGTCGCGAGAGATTTCATACTTGAACGGGGCATTGGCGAGGCCGGGCTCACGCTCACTGCCATCGCTTTCCAGCTCGACGATGGCGTTCTGGAACAGCGGATGACTCGTTGCCTTCAACTCATCGAGATAGGCCTGTGCCTGCATGAGCGCCTGTTCTTCGGTTTCGGCGACAAAAGCTTTGAGGCCGACGGATGTGACCCTCGTCGCGCTCGCTTCGAATTCCGGCCCATACCAAGCCGGAATCCGGTGCCCCCACCACAACTGCCGCGAAACGCACCACGGCTGGATGTTCTCCATCCAGTTGAAGAAGGTCTTTTCCCAGGTCTTGGGCACGATCTCGATCGCGCCGGAGCGCACGGCTTCCATGGGTGCCTTGGCGAGCGTTTCGGCATCGACGTACCACTGGTCGGTCAGCCAGGGTTCGATCACCACGCCGCCGCGATCGCCGAACGGCGTCTGGATCGTGCGCGGTTCGGCGTCGTGGAGGACTTCGTTGCCTTCCTTGTCCTTGGTCACGTGCGGGATCAGGAAGCCGGCTTCCTTCATCCGCTCGACCACCAGCTTGCGCGCGTCGAACCGGTCCAGCCCCACAAATTCGGCGGGCACCAGCCCGTCCGTCGTCTGCACCACCTTCGCTTCGGCATCGAACATGTTGAGCATGTCGCCCGCCTTGATGCCGGCGCGGCGGCCGACCTCGAAGTCGTTGAAATCGTGCCCCGGCGTGATCTTCACCGCGCCGCTGCCCAGCTCCGGGTCGGCGTGCTCGTCGGCCACCACCTTGAACCGGCGGCCGGTCAGCGGCTGGACGATGTCCTTGCCGATCACGCTCTTGTAGCGCGGATCGTCCGGGTGGACCGCCACGGCCATGTCGGCCAGCATCGTTTCGGGGCGCGTGGTGGCAACCTCGATGTAATCCAGCCCGTCGTCGCGGGTCACGCCGTCGGCCAGCGGATACTTGAAGTGCCAGAACCCGCCCTGCACCTCGCGCGTTTCCACTTCGAGGTCGCTGATCGCGGTCTTGAGCTTGGGGTCCCAGTTCACCAGCCGCTTGTCGCGGTAGATCAGCCCCTGATTATAGAGGTCGACGAACACCTTCACCACGGCCTGGGTGAAATGCGGGTCCATGGTGAACTGCTCACGGCTCCAGTCCATCGAGCAGCCGAGGCGCCGCAGCTGGCGGGTGATCGTGCCGCCGGATTCGGCCTTCCATTCCCACACCTTCTCCACGAACTGATCGCGCGTGTAGTTGGTGCGCTTGTCCTGCCGCGCTTCCATCTGGCGTTCGACCACCATCTGCGTGGCGATGCCGGCATGGTCGGTGCCGACCACCCACAGCGCATCCTTGCCGCGCAGCCGCTCGTAGCGGATCACCACGTCCTGCAGCGTGTTGTCCAGCGCGTGGCCGATGTGGAGCGATCCCGTGACGTTCGGCGGCGGGTTTACGATCGTGAACGGCACCGCGTCGGGCCGTTCGGGGCGGAAAAGCCCGTTCGTTTCCCAATGGCTGTACCAGCGCGCCTCGATTTCGGCGGGCTCGAAGGTCTTGTCGAGAGTCTGTTCGGTCATGGCGGGCGCTTTGCCAGCCGTTCCGCCCGCCTGCAAGCGCCGGGGCGCCAAACGGGATGCCATCCTGAAACCGAAACCACGCTTGAAACGTTGTGTCGCACGTCATGCACTTGTCGCCCCTGCCATTTTCCCGCATGAAGCGCATCCTATGCGGGCGTTAGCCGACTTCACGATCCAGCCCGGCGATGCCGGAACCGAAGAAGCCGGGGGCGCCACGCTGGCGTTCAGCGGCGAGATGCTGGTGTCCTCGGTCGGCGCGATCGATGCCCGGCTGCGCGCGCTGGACGAACCGATCGCCCGCATCGACCTTTCCGACGTGGAACGCATGGACACCGTGGGCGCGTGGACGGTGTGGCGGCTGGCGCAGGAACAGGGCGCGGAGATCGTCGGCGCCCGCAGCGAAGCCGAACGCCTGATCGCCGCGGTGGGCCAGGCGGGCGAGAACGATTCGGGCGTCAGCGCCCCGCGCCTGCCGCTGTTCGAGCGCGTGCCGGGCAAAGTGGGCGATGCGGTGGTCGGGCTGGCCTGGGGCTCGCTGCAGGTGCTGGGCTTCCTCGGGCAGGTGGTGCAGGTCACCGGCACGCTGCTGCGGCATCCCGGGCGTTTCCGCGGCAAGGCGATGATCCACCAGATGGAGCTGGTGGGCGTGAACGCGCTGGCGATCGTGGGGCTGATGAGCTTCCTGGTCGGCATCGTCATCGCGCAGCAGGGCGCGGTCCAGCTCCGCCAGTTCGGCGCGGAAATCTACACGGTCAACCTGGTGGGCCGTCTGACGCTGCGCGAACTCGGCATTCTGATGACGGCGATCATGGTCGCGGGCCGGTCCGGCTCCGCCTTCGCCGCGCAGCTCGGCACGATGAAGCTGACCGAGGAGGTCGACGCCATGCGCACGATCGGCGTTTCGCCGATGGAAGCGCTGGTGCTGCCCCGCATTCTGGCGACGATGCTGATGCTGCCCTTGCTGGGCACCTATTCGGCCGTCGTCGGCATCATCGGCGGCGCGTTTCTTTCGGCCACGACGCTGGGCATTCCCTTCCTGACCTTCCTGGCGCGCATTCAGGAAGTGGTGCCGCTGCACGACGTGTGGGTCGGGCTGGTCAAGGCGCCGGTGTTCGGCCTGATCGTGGCCGTGGCCGGCTGCTATCAGGGGATGCAGGTCAAGGCCAATGCCGAGGAAGTGGGCACGCGCACCACGGCGGCGGTGGTCATGGCGATCTTCATGGTGATTGTGCTCGATGCCTTCTTTGCGGTGTTCTTCACCAAGGTCGGCTGGGGATGAGCGATCCCGATATCCTCATCCGCGTGCGCGGACTCAAGAACGTGTTCGGTCCGCATGTGGTCCACGAAGACCTCGATCTCGATGTCCGGCGGGGCGAGATCATTGGCGTGGTGGGCGGTTCGGGCACGGGCAAATCGGTGCTGATGCGCGCTATCATCGGCCTCCAGATCCCCGAAGCGGGCGAGATCGAGGTGCTCGGCAGCTCGATCACCGACGCGCGCGACGATGACGATATCGACATCCGCTGCCAGTGGGGCGTGCTGTTCCAGGGCGGCGCGCTGTTCTCCACGCTGACCGTGGCCGAAAACGTCGAAGTGCCGTTGCGCGAATTCTATCCCGAGCTCAGCGACGAACTGCGGCACGAGATCGCGCGCTACAAGGTGATCCTTTCCGGCCTTCCGGCGGAAGCGACCGCCAAGTATCCGGCCGAACTTTCCGGCGGCATGAAGAAGCGCGCCGGGCTGGCGCGCGCCCTGGCGCTCGATCCCGAACTGCTGTTTCTGGACGAACCGACGGCGGGGCTGGACCCGATCGGCGCGGCGGCGTTCGATCAATTGATCGCCAGCCTGCAGCAGACGCTGGGGCTGACCGTGTTCCTGATCACGCACGATCTCGATACCCTTTACGAAATCTGCGATCGTGTGGCCGTGCTGGCCGACAGGAAGGTGATCGCGGTGGGAACGATCCCGGAACTGCTGGCGCTCGATCATCCGTGGATTCAGGAATACTTCAATGGCCCGCGCGGCCGGGCCGCCAAGGCCGCGCAGGATCGAATTGCACCGCCGGGGATTGCCGCTCCGGTGGACGATACGGCGCTGGACGAGGCATAGGATACGGGAACACAGCCGATGGAAACGCGCGCAAACCATATCTGGGTCGGGGCCGTTACCCTCCTGCTGCTGGCCGGCATCGCCGCGCTGACGGTGTGGATCGCGCGCCTGAACCAGGGCGAACAGGATCACTACGACATCTTCTTCAAGCAGTCGGTGGATGGTCTGGCCAAGGGATCGGAAGTCTCGTTCTCGGGCGTGCCCTCGGGTCAGGTGGAAGACATCGATCTGTGGGAGAAGGACCCAGAATTCGTCCGGGTGCGGATCAAGATCAACAGGAAGGTGCCGATCCTGCAGGGCACCACCGCCAGCCTGCAGGGCAGCTTCACCGGCGTAACCACCATCCAGTTGCAGGGCGCGGTCAAGGGCGCGCCGCCGATCGAGGAAAAGGGACCGGAAGGCGTGCCCGTGATCCCGACCAAGCGCGGCGGTCTTGGCGAGATTCTGGCCAACACGCCGCTGTTGCTGGAACGGCTGGCGACGCTGACCGAACGGCTGACGATGGTGCTGTCCGACCAGAACCTGAAGTCGTTCGAAAACATCATGCGCAACACGGACAAGATGACCGGCAACCTTGCCGCTGCCTCGCCCGATGTGAAGCGGGTGCTGTCCGAATTGCAGGCGACCTTGCGGCAGGCGAACTACACGCTTTCCAGCTTCGAGAAGCTGGCCGGATCGACCGACGCGATGATCAACGACGAAGGTAGCGGCCTGGCCAAGCAGTTGCGCCAGACGCTGAAATCGGCTCAGTCCGCGGCGGACGCGCTCCAGGCCACGCTGGATGATACGCGCCCGGCCGCGCGCCAGCTGAACGAACGCACGCTGCCTGCCGCCGAAGCCGCGATCCGCGATCTGCAGGCGACGACGCGGTCGCTGCGCGAAGTGACCGACAAGATCAACGACCGTGGCGTAAGCGCCATCGTCGGCAGCCCGAAGCTGCCGGACTACAAGCCATGAAAGGGACCATCGCGATGATCCGCAAACCGATCCTTGCCGCGCCGCTGCTCGCGCCTGCCCTCGCTCTGGCTCTTTCCGCCTGCGTCAACATCGGCACCAAGGTGCCGGGCACGCTGATGAGCCTGACGCCTGAAAGCGCGCCGGCGGCTGGCGCCGGCGTGTCGGGCAGCCTCTCCGGCGCGACCGCCGTGCTGGAGCCGGCGGCGGAGGCGCGGCTGGCGGTGCTGCGCATTCCGGTGCAGATCGACGATTCCAACGTCGCCTATCTGAAAGGCACGCAATGGGTCGAACGGCCGACGCGGCTGTTCCAGCGCCTGCTGGCCGAAACGCTGCGCGCCAAGGGCGGCAGGCTGGTGGTGGAGAACGACCTGGGCGTCAGCGGGCCGCGCCTTTCGGGCCGCATTCTCGACCTGGGCTATGACGCGCGCAGCCGGCGAGTCATTGTCCGTTTCGATGCGGTGAAGGAACTGCCCGGCGGCAAGATCGAGACCAAGCGTTTCGAACAGGACGTGCCGGGCGTCGCGCCGGAAGCGAGCGAGGTGGGACCGGCGCTGAACAAGGCGGCCAACGCCGTGGCGAAGGACGTGGTCGACTGGTTCGGCTGATCCTGATTGGCAGGAAGGCGGTTTAAGCCCGCGCAAGTTCCGCGAAGCGGGTTGCCGCGCGGAACGCCGCGAAGCGCTTGTCGCGCCGGTCCTGCGCCTCGGCATCCTTGCCCCAGAGTTCGGCCTGCCAGTCTTCCTCGAGATTGGCCGCGTTCCACAGCGCTTCCACGTCCGCGCCGGGCGCGATGGCGGCAAGGCCCAGCGTAAGCGACGCGGCTAGGCTGGCGGTGTTGCGCAGCGCCGCCAGCGCGAAGGCGTCCAGCCCTTCCAGTTCGCCGGCGATGCGCTCGATCGCCTCGGGCGGCTGCGGCCGGTGCATCACGCCCGAAACGCGGTGGAAGCTCACGCCGATGCGCGTTTCCATGGCGGACAGCAGCGGTTCCCACACCGCGCGCTGGCGCGCCGCCAAGGGCTCGTCCGGCTCGGCACGATAGCACAGCGTATCGGTTTCGGCATAAGGCAGCAGTTCGCCGATGGTGCGGGCGCGTTCGGGGGCGACCACATCCAGCGCGAAATCGGCCATGTCGCGCAGGTGGAAGCGGGTGTTGTCGATCTCTTCGCCCTGATCGGCCCACTCCGCCGCCATGGCCTCGGCCAGCGCGCGGGCGGGGACGATCTGGGGGCGTCCGCCGACGGTGCGGATGCCGCGCCCGTCCAGCGCCACGCGAAAGCCGCCATCTTCGGCGACAACGGTCACGTCCTTGTAGAAACGCTTCATTCGGGGCTCCGCCAGCGCTTTGCCAGCAGGGGTGGCAGCGCGAAGAAATCGGCAAGACCGGCGGCCATCAGGACATAGCCCGCCGCTTCGGGCAGGCCCGCCAGCCACCCGACCTTACGCGATGCGACAAGCGCGCCGGCCAGCACCAGCAGCGTGCCGGAAAGACGGACCAGTTGCAGGATGGCGAAACGGGCGATGGCCGGGTCGCGCTCGGCGCTCATTCCATGCCTTTCAGCAGGGCGCGCAGTTCGACCATGGTGGTCGCCACCGCTTCGGCGCCCGCGTCGAACAGTTCCGCCGGATCGTGATAGCCCCAGTCCACCCCGAATGCCCGGATGCCCGCATTGCGCGCCATTTCCATGTCATAGGCGGTATCGCCGATCATGGCGGTGTGCGCGGCGCTGGCGCCGGTGGCTTCGAGGCAGGCTTCCACCATCGAAGGATGGGGCTTCGAGGGATGCCGGTCGGCCGTCTGCAGCGTAACGAAGTGCCCGGCAAGGCCATGGGTGGCCAGGCAATGGGCAAGGCCCCGGTCGCTCTTGCCGGTGGCGACGCCCAGCAGCCAGCCAGCGTCCGCCAGTTCTTCCACCAGCGCGGCGATGCCATCGTAGAGCGGCTCGGCCACGGCGCCGGCCTCGCGCCGGGCGCGGAAGGCGTCCTTGTAGTATCCGGCCAGCGCGGCATGGTCGCGGTCCCCGCCTTCAGGGTGCAGGCGGCGCATCGCCTCGTGCAGCGAAAGGCCGACGATCCTGCGGGTTGCCGCGCGATCGGGTGGAGTCAGGCCGGCGGTGGCAAAGGCCGCGTCCATGGCCGCGCAGATATCGGCCTGGCTGTCGACCAGCGTGCCGTCGCAATCGAAGATGGCAAGGCGCAAAGGCGCGTCGGACGTCATGGCACCAGCTTCCTCATCAGTTCGGCGATGGCGGGCGATCCTTCCGCCTCAAGCCCCGCCGCCACGCGGGTGCGTTCGTCGGCCGGCTTGTTTTGCGAAAGCTTGAACGTGGGCCGCCAGGCCAGCACTTCCATCTCGAAGCCCACGATCGCGCCCATCATCTGCCGCAGTTGCGGTTCGGGCATCTTGTCCATCGTCCAATGCGTGCCATCGGCGATGCGCGCCTCATGCCGCGCGGAAAGCCCTTCCAGCAGCGCGCGCAGGCCATCCTGATCCATGCGCCGCACGCGGCCTTCCAGTTCCAGCGCCACGTAGTTCCACGTCGGCACCTGCGCGGCATCGGCATACCAGCGCGGGCTGACATAACCGTCCGGCCCGTTGACCACCGCCAGCGCCATGGCGCCGTCCAGGTGGCGGGTCAGCGCGTTGCCGCGCGCGAGATGGAACTGCACCGCGCCGTCACCGGTCGAAAGCAGCGGCGTATGCGCCACGCGCGGCCCGTCCGGCGTGGTCAGGAACACCATGCCGAATCCGATTTCCGCGATCAGCGCTTCGTGCAGATCGCGATCGTCGCTGCGGAAGGCGGGGTTCGGGTGCATCAGCGCTTGGGCGTGCGGGGCGATGGCGTCTTGCGTGCCGCCGGCTTCTTTGCGGCGGGCTTCGCGGCGGCGCGCTTGCCCGTCGGCTTGCGGCCGGTGGGCCCATCGGCCCGCTTGCGCCGTTCGCCGCGCCGCTCCTTGCGGTACTGCTTGGCATGGGCCTTGGCCGCGCGCTTCTGTTCGTCCTTCTCGTCGACCAGCTTGACCGGTTCGAGCGGGAGATCGCCGTCCGCCTCGTCGAAGCCCAGCTGCGCCATGCTGGCCGCGAAATGCTCGGGCAGCGGGGCCGTCACATCGATCAGGTCGCCTTCGGGATGCTCGATGCGCAGGCGGCGGGCGTGGAGGTGCATCTTGCGGCTGATGCTGCCGGTCAGGAACGCCGCCTGTCCGCCATATTTGCCGTCACCCACGATCGGATGACCGATCGCCGCCATGTGGACGCGAAGCTGGTGGGTGCGGCCGGTCAGCGGCTGGAGTTCCACCCAGGCCGCCCGGTTGCCGGCGCGATCGACCACGCGGTAGCGGGTGCGCGCCGTCTGACCCTGGCCGCTTTCATCGACCATCATCTTCTCGCCACCGGTGCCCGGCTGCTTGGCCAGCGGCAGTTCGATCAGTCCGTCCGATATATCGGGAATGCCCGTCACGAGCGCCCAGTAGATCTTCCTGGCCGACCGGCCGGAGAAGCGCTTGGAGAAGAATGCCGCGCTGCCGGGCGTGCGGGCGATCAGCAGGACGCCCGACGTGTCCTTGTCGAGCCGGTGGACCAGGCGCGGGCGTGGTCCCTTGTCCTCGGCGTAGGCGTCGAGCAGGCCGTCGACATGCTCGTGCGTGCCGCTGCCGCCCTGCGTGGCGAGGCCGGGCGGCTTGTTGAGCACGATCGCCGCGCGGTCTTTCTCCAGCACCATGGATTCGGCCAGCGCGATCTGCTCCTCGGTCAGTGGCTTGCGCGGCCGGGCGCCCTTGCTGCCCGCCAGAGGGGTGGTCCCGCCTGGCGGCACGCGCAGCACCTGGCCCTTCGCCAGCCGGGTATCGACATCGGCGCGCTTGCCGTCGACGCGGATCTGGCCGGTGCGCGCCCAGCGCGAAACCGTGGCGAAGCCCACTTGCGGCAAATGGCGCTTGAACCAGCGGTCGAGCCGGATGTCGTCATCGTCGTGCGCGATGGTGAACTGGCGGACTTCCTCGCTCATGCCACGGCCCGCATCACGAAAAGGCCCAGGAACAGCCCGGCGATGCCCGCCGCCAGCGAACCCGCCGCATAAGCCGCGGCCGTACCCATCAGCCCGCGTTCGAGCAGCAGCGCGGTTTCGAGGCTGAACGAGGAGAACGTGGTGAAGCCGCCCAGCACGCCCACCGCCAGCAGCAGCCGCCAGGCTTCGCCGGCCGCGCCATTCCGGGCAAGCCAGCCCGCCAGCAGTCCCATCAGCAGGCTGCCCGCGACGTTGATCGAAAAGGTGGGCCAGGGAAAGGCCGCGTTGGGGCCGACGATGCCCATCACGAGCCGTCCGGCATGATAGCGCAGCACCGATCCACCGGCGCCGCCAACGGCGACCAGCAGCGTGGCCTGCAAGGTTGAGGGAGGATTCATGGTTGCGGCCTTAGACGTTCAGCGGCTCCGGGGGAAGGGCGGGGGAACGATCAGGGCGCGAGTTTGCTTGCCTTTCGTTTGGCGCACTGCTAACGGGCCGCCGGTTGGAGCCGGTCCAGCATGGATTCGGCCCCGTTCGTGTTTCCCGAATCACGGTGACCCCCGCATGATTGGCGGGCTCTCGCCTGAAGCTGTTTGAGGTGTGTCGGTTTATGCAGATTCTCGTTCGCGACAACAATGTCGACCAGGCTCTTCGCGCGCTCAAGAAGAAGCTGCAGCGTGAGGGCGTGTATCGCGAAATGAAGCTGCGCCGCCACTACGAAAAGCCCTCCGAAAAGCGCGCCCGCGAAAAGGCGGCCGCTGTTCGCCGCGCCCGCAAGCTGGAGCGCAAGCGGCTGGAGCGCGACGGCGCCAAGTAAGGTTCGGGCGGCGGAAGAGACGTTGGTCTCATCCGCCATCTAGCCTCTTGCCGCGACGGCCCGGCTGGGCCAAGAGGGGCGCCGTCATCGCGGCGCCCTTTCGCACATCTGGCCCTTGCGGCCGATGGCGATTCGCGCCTTACCGCAGGGAGAGCCTCAGACCGGGGCGCTCAAAAGGGGAAGCAATGTCCGAAATCACGCGCGTTCCGCTGCAGCCTGTTGCGCAGGGATCGGTCACCAAGATCTGGCTTGGCGTTGCCGTGGCCGCTTTGATCGGGATCGGCGGGGCCTATGCCGCGCGGCCGCAGCACTTTGCGACGGTCTATGTCGAGGCGGTCAAGCAGGGTGAAGGCGAATCGCCGAAGACGGGCGATGTCGCGCTGGTGAACTATGTCGGGCGGCTCGCGTCCACCGGCAAGGAATTCGATCGCGGCGAACGTGTCGCCATGCCGGTCGATGGGGTGATCCCCGGCTTTTCCAAGGGGCTTCAGATGATGAAGCGCGGCGGCAAGTACCGGCTCGAGATTCCGGCCGCCGATGCCTATGGCGATCGTCCGCAGACCAACCAGGGCACTGGCGAAGTGGTGATCCCGGCCAACAGCGATCTGGTGTTCGAAGTCGAACTGATCGATTTCAAGAGCGCCGCCGAACTGGAGCAGCAGCGCCGCGTTCTGCAGCAGATGCAAGGGATGCAGGGCATGCCCGGCGGGCCGCACGGTGGCCCGCATGGCGCGCCGCCCGCCGGGGAAGCCCCGCAGCGCTGATCGCGCGTTTCCGTCCGTTCGCTTGAAGGACGCCGCGCGCGATGCTAGCGCGCGGCGTCCTTTGTTTTTCCGTTTGTCCAAGGCAGGGAAATCCCATGTCCGTAGATACCGCCACGGTGGCGAAGATCGCCTCGCTGGCCCGCCTCAAGGTTACCGAACCGGAGCTTGAGGCGATGGTCCCCGAACTCAACGGCATTCTCGCCTGGGTCGAGCAACTGGGGGAAGTGGACGTCGCCGGCATCGAGCCGATGACCGCCGTGATCCCCAATACCCTGCGCCTGCGCGATGACGTGGTGAATGCCGATCCGCTGACCGGCGGTGGCATTCGCGATGCCGTGCTGGCCAATGCGCCGGCGGCCGAACACGGCTTCTTTGGTGTGCCCAAGGTGATCGAATAATGCCCAATACCACAAACGAACTGACCGAACTTGGCATCGCCGCGATCCGCGAAGGCGTGGCGAAGGGCGCATTCACTGCCACCGAAGTTGCCACCGCGTTCAACGCGGCGGTCGCGGCGGCGCAGCCCGCGCTTAACGCCTTCATCGTCACCACGCCGGACAAGGCGCTGGAAGCCGCGGCGAAGGTCGATGCCGATCGCGCCGCCGGCAAGGCGCTGGGCAAGATGGCGGGCGTGCCGATCGGCATGAAGGACCTGTTCGCCACCAAGGGCGTGCAGACCACGGCCGCCAGCCACATCCTCGAAGGCTTCACGCCCGAGTATGAAAGCACCGTGAGCAGCAAGCTGTGGGAAGCGGGCGCGGGGATGCTGGGCAAGCTGAAC
>NZ_DDFB01000050.1:0-5209 GCF_002336885.1 Novosphingobium sp. UBA1939
ATGGCGCGCAGCAGCGTGGACTTGCCCGCGCCGTTGCGGCCGACCACGGCGACGCATTCGCGCCCCAGGTTCAGCGAAAGGCCGGAAAACAGCGACCGGCCGGATGGCGTGGCCAGCGCCACGGAATCGAGCGTGAGAAAAGAGGACATGACGGCACCGGAATTGACGAAGGGACGGGCGGTTTCAGCGCGTCTTCCGGTCCATGTCATGCTCCTGCGGGTCGGGCGGCCCATGCCGCGATTTCAGGGTGTTACCAGATTGGCGCGCGGCGTGGAAGGCCCACCCCGCTCTCCCTCATTCTCCCCTCCCGCAAGCGGGCGGGGCAGCCCCTTCTTCTCCCCTCCCGCTGGCGGGAGGGGTTGGGGGTGGGCTTTTCCCGTCCCGCTGCCCGCTTTCGCAAACAGCACGATGGCACCCGCCCGCCGGATGCGGTATCGGCAGGCAACGTGCAAAAACAAAACACGGGAGAGTGGCATGAAACGGTGGCTTGGAGGCTTCCTGGCGGGCGGTGCGGTGCTGGCGCTGGCGGCGTGCGGGATGAGCGGCGTGGGCGGCGGGGCCGGCAGCGCGGGCGGATCGCTCGACGATGCCGAAAAGGCCAGCGAGGCGCTGCTCAAGACCGGCGGCAACGGCGATAACTGGGCCGGTATCGGCTATGGCTATGACGAGCAGCGCTACAGCCCGCTGGCCGACATCAACGATCGCAACGTGGGCGAACTGGGCATCGCGTGGTTCGCCGATCTGGACGACGCGCGCGGGCAGGAAGCGACGCCGGTGATCGTGGACGGCGTGCTCTATGTCAGCCACGCCTGGTCGAAGGTGGACGCGTGGGACGCGGCGAGCGGCAAGAAGCTGTGGTCGTTCGATCCCAAGGTGTCCGGCGAACGCGCCGTCAGCGCCTGTTGCGACGTGGTCAACCGTGGCGTGGCGGTGTGGGGCGGCAAGGTCTTCGTCGGCACGCTGGACGGCCGCCTGATCGCGCTGGACCGCAAGACCGGCCAGCAACTGTGGTCGACCCAGACCTTCGACACCACCAAGCCCTATACCATCACCGGCGCGCCGCGCGTGGTGAAGGACATGGTGCTGATCGGCAACGGCGGCGCGGAGTTCGGCGTGCGTGGCTATGTCACCGCCTATGACGCCGATACCGGCAAGCAGCGCTGGCGCTTCTACACCGCGCCCAACCCGGACAAGGCCAAGGACGGCGCCGTCTCGGACGATATCTTCGCCACCAAGGCCAACGCCACCTGGTCCGACAAGGGCGAATGGAAAACATCGGGCGGCGGCGGCACGGTGTGGGACGCGATCGTCTACGACAAGGATCTTGACCAGATCTACCTGGGCGTGGGCAACGGCAACCCGTGGAACCACGGGCTGCGCTCGAACGGCGAAGGGGACAACTGGTTCCTCTCCTCGGTCGTGGCGCTGGATGCCACCACCGGCCGCTACAAGTGGCACTATCAGGAAACCCCGGCGGAAAGCTGGGACTACACCGCCACCCAGCCGATCATCCTGGCCGAACAGGCGGTGAACGGGAAGCCGACCAAGGTGCTGTACCACGCGCCGAAGAACGGCTTCTTCTTCACCATCGACCGCACCACGGGCAAGCTGATCGATGCCAAGCCCTATGTCGACGGGATCAACTGGGCGAGCGGGTACGACCTTGCCACCGGCCGCCCGATCGAGAAGCCGGAGGCGCGCTTTTACAAGACCGGCAAGCCGTTCATCGCCATCCCCGGCGCGCTGGGCGCGCACAACTGGCACCCGATGAGCTACAACCCGGCGACCGGCCTCGTCTATATTCCCGCACAGCAGATCCCGCAGGGCTACCTGCAGGACATGGACGAGCTGGACCGGCGCAAGGTGCTGGGCTTCAACATCGGTACCTCGCTCGACAAGACGATGCTGCCGGACGACAAGGCGGCGTTCAAGGCCGCCATCGCCGCCACCACCGGCCGCCTCGTCGCCTTCGATCCACGCACCGGCAAGGTCGCGTGGGGCGTGGACTATCCCGCCGCGTGGAACGGCGGCACGATGACGACCGCCGGCAACCTCGTGTTCCAGGGGACGAGCACCGGCCGCTTCCGCGCCTATGCCGCCGATACCGGCCGGCAGCTGCTCGATCTCGACATGCAATCGGGCATCGTCAGCGCCCCGGCCACGTTCCGCGTGGGCGGGGTGCAGTACATCGCTTTCCAGACCGGCAAGGGCGGCGCCTTCCCGCTCGTCGCCGGGGTGGCGGGCGGGGTCACGCGCAAGCTGCCCAACCTGCCCCGCCTCGTCGTGCTCAAGATCGGCGGCACAGTGAAACTGCCCGCCCCCCCGGCCACGACCGCGCTAGCCTGGAACCCGCCGCCGCAGTTCGGCACACCGGCGCAGGTCGCTTCGGGCAAGGCGCACTTCGGCCGCTATTGTCAGGTCTGCCACGGCGACAGCGCCATCGGCAACGGCTTCACCCCGGACCTGCGCGTCTCGGCCCTGCTTGCCAACCCGGAGGCGTGGAAATCGGTGATCGCCGACGGCGCGCTGAAGGACCGGGGCATGGTCAGCTTCGGGCGCGTGCTGACCCCGGCCGACATCGAGGCGATCCGCGCCTATGTCATCGACCGCTCGATCTGGACCAAGGCCAACCTGGCCGATGTGGCCCCGCCGGTGGGGCGGTGAGCGGGCTAGACGTGGGTCGTCAGGCGGGAGCGCGGTGGGGCGCGCTCCCGCTGGGAGGCGGAGAGTGGTGGTTGCCGCGGAGCACCCCAAAAACCGCCGTTCGAGGGATGAATTTTTTCCCTCAGTGCGGTCAGTCCGTTAGCAGAATGGGTGCAATTGAAGCCCATGCCATTGCCCCTTGGCTAACCGCTTCCGTACGCGACGCCCATAGGTTTCGGGCGGCAGAGCGTTGCGAGAGCGGTGGCGACGGGAATTGCAGAAGAGACAGGCGGCAACGATGTTGTCGCCAGTGTTCTTGCCTCCTTCGCATCGTGCCCTCAGATGCTCTGCGGTTGATCGCAGCCAACCAAGCCTTTTATCGCAAACAGCAAAGCGCTCGGAAAACTGGTGAGGGTCGTGCTCCCACATCGGCTGCTTGCAGTAAAAGCAGAGGCCGTCTTGGGCATCAAACTTTTGCCGCCGGACAGTTGCAATCTTACACATGGAATCTCCGTTTCGATATCGATCAAAACGGTTGCGCAACGACCTATTGGCCGCCCCTTGGTCGGGAGATCTAACTTGCGCTGGACGGTGTTCTCACCACCCCGCTGTCCACACGCACCACACTGAGCCTCCGGCTTCAGTACAGCAGTCTTTTAATGTGACCTTCCCATAGCTTCTACGGGAAACGCAGTTCGCTAATAACACATCTTTCATTGCCGA
The DNA here is from genome assembly GCF_002336885.1 of Novosphingobium sp. UBA1939. Lineage (NCBI taxonomy): Bacteria > Pseudomonadati > Pseudomonadota > Alphaproteobacteria > Sphingomonadales > Sphingomonadaceae > Novosphingobium > Novosphingobium sp. UBA1939. The sequence continues at coordinate 3,367 of NZ_DDFB01000050.1, forward strand.
AAAAGTACGCGCGAAATGGAGAATGTACGCCAACCCTGTTCGGTCCCAAAAACAGCCGAAGCGCCCCAAAGCGCCCCGGCCGTTTCCGCTTCCGCCGAGAACCCCGGTTACGCGCCGAAGCCGCCGTCGATGGTCTGCATCGAGCCGGTGATCATGCCGGCGTGCGGTCCGGCGAGATAGGCGGCGAGTTCGGCGATTTCCTCCGGCCTGGCGTGGCGCTTGATCGCCATGAAGCTGTGCATCGTCGCCGCCATGGGACCTTCGGCCGGGTTCATGTCGCTGTCCGTCGGCCCCGGCTGGATGGCGTTGACGGTGATCCCGCGATCCCCGAAATCGCGCGCCAGCCCGCGCACCATGCCCTGCACGGCGGACTTGGTCAGCGCATAGGCCGCGCCGCCGGCAAACGGCATGCGATCGCCGTTGACCGAGCCGATCACGATGATCCGGCCGTCGGCGTTCATCCGCCGCGCCGCTTCCACCGAAGCGTGATAGGGCGCGCGCACGTTCACGTCGATCATGTGGTCGACCGCGTCGGGATCGAGGTCCAGCGGGTTGCCCATCGCCAGCGTGCCGGCGTTGACGACGATGACGTCCAGCGCGCCGCGGCCGGCGACGACGGAGGTGAGCGCATCGCGGTCCGCGCTGTTCGCCTGGATCGCCTGCGCGCCGGTTTCGTCGGCCAGCGCGGCGGCGGCGTCGCGCGATCCGGCATAGGTGAAGGCCACCGCCGCGCCCGCCGCGCGGAAGCGGCGGACGATCGCGGCGCCGATGCCGCGGCTGCCGCCAAGGACAAGCACGTTCTTTCCGGTAAAGTCATTCATGGTCTGTCTCCTCTGGGTCCGGAGCCAGCGGGGCAGGCCGGGAAGGTGGCCGATCCGTCTCGCTCTCTGGACCCGAAGATGCCGATGATGCATCGTTCGCACTAGCCAGCCGATTCCGGAACTGGCTGACGGAAAATCCGAACGATGATGAAGCTCGATGGCCTGGCCGCCTTTGTCGCCACGGTGGACGAAACCTCGATCAGCGCGGCATCGCGGCGGCTGGGGCTGGCGAAGTCGGTGGTTAGCGAACGGCTGGCGGAACTGGAACGGGCGCTGGGCGTCACCCTGCTCCAGCGCTCCACGCGCCGCCTCACGCTGACCAGCGCGGGGGAATCGCTGCTGCCGCGCGCGCGGCGCATCCTGCGCGAGCTGGAGGAAGCGGCGGCCGAAGTCGACGCCAGCAGCGGGAAGCTGGCCGGGCCGCTGCGGATCTCCGCGCCGGTGGGGTTCGGCGTGCTGCACCTCGGGCCGGCGATCGCGCGGTTCCTGCACGACCATCCGGACATCGAGATGGCGCTGGAACTGGACGACGGTTTCGTCGATGCCGCCACCGGCGGGTTCGATGCCGTGCTGCGGCACGGCGCGATCGGCGACGGACGGCTGATCGCGCGCCGGCTCGCCACCAGCCGCCGCCTGCTGGTCGCCTCTCCCGCCTATCTCGCGGCGCACGGCACGCCCGCCTCGCTGACCGACCTCGAGCGCCATCGCGGCGTGCTCTACGCCAACCGGGCGAGCGACTGGCGCTTTGCCGCGGGGTCGGCCTGGTCGGTGGTCCGGCCCAAAGCCGCCCTGCGCGTCAACAACGGGCTGGTGATGCGCGATGCCGCGCTGGCCGGGCTGGGCCTCGCCCTGCTGCCGACGTTCTTCGTCCACGCCGAAATCCGCAGCGGCGCGCTGGTGGAGGTCGACATCGGCTGGCCGGCGGAAGGCGCGGAACTGTTCCTGACCTACCCCAGAGATCACGGCGCCGCCCCGAAAATCCGCGCCCTGGGCGACAGCCTGCGCCGCAGCTTCGGCGATCC
>NZ_DDFB01000050.1:5237-9102 GCF_002336885.1 Novosphingobium sp. UBA1939
CCTCTGCCTTCGGAGGGCAGCGCTCTATCCAGCTGAGCTACGGGTGCAACGGCGGCGGTGCCTAGCAGCGAGGCGCACGACTGGCCAGCGGTTTTTGCCCTGCGGTTTGCTCTCCGGATTTCCCGTCCCGGGCGGGTTTAGCGATTTGGTAGGGACAGCGGGCGTATCCCGCGCGGCATGGCATGGGATTCCGCCAGCGGCGCAGCGGCGCCCGATGGCGCGCCGGTGATGGGCGCGGCGATCGCGGATTCGCCGTCCGGTGCCGCTTCCCTCACCGACACGTGGCACGCCCTGCACGAAGCCGCCGCGATCGTCGGCGCGCTGGCCGGCCGGTCCGTTGCCGAGGACGCCGGAGCTTCGCCCGCAGCGATCGAAGCCTTTCCCGAGACGATCTTCCACGCCGGCGGCTGGCGGCTGGCGCTGGCCCAGCAAGGTCTGGACGATCTGGCGGCGATCCTGGAGACCGGGGTTTCCGCGCTGCTGGCGGTTTCCGCGCGCGGCCGCTCGCCGGCCTGCGCCGCGGCGGCCTTGCACGACGAGTTCCGCGCGGCGCGGGCGGGTCTGCTCGCCCTGGTGGCGCCCAAGCCGGTCCGCCATCCGGTCTGACCGCGCGGCCACTTTACCTGTTCCATTTTTGTTCTTACGGTGCCGGGCATGATCGATTCGTCCGTCATCCCGCTCGCCGATCTGCCGGCCAGCCCGCGCGAGGCGCAGGCCGTGGCCCGTGGCATCGCGCGGCTGTTCGCCCGCAACGACATCTGGTGCCTGCCGGAAATGCCGCTGCGCTCGGGCCGGCGCGCCGACCTGATGGGGATCGACGCGAAGGGCCACGTGGTGATCGTGGAGATCAAGGTCAGCCGCGCCGACCTGCTGGGCGACGGCAAGTGGACCGACTATCTCGACCATTGCGACCGGTTCTACTGGGGGCTGGCGCCGCATCTTGACCGCGCTTGCCTGGAAGGACCGGATTTCCTGCCCGGGCGCTGCGGCGTGATCGTGGCCGATGGCTATGACGCGGAGATCCTGCGCCCGGCGCCCTCGCACCCGCTGGCGGCGGCGCGGCGCAAGGCGGAAGTCGAACGGCTGGCCCGCGCGGCGCTGCGCCGGCAGGTGGTGGGGCTGGACCCGCACTGTGCCGGCTGGGGCGAAGGCTAAGCCGCCGCCTTCGCGATCCCGTCAGACCGGCCCGCCCGTCAGACCAGACCGCCCATCAAACCAGACCGGCGGTCTGCGCCAACAGCCAGCCGCCGATGGCGATGAACAACAGGGCCGCCACCATCCGCACCACGCCCAGCGGCACGCGGCGGATCAGTTCGCTGCCCAGGAACACCGCGGGCACGTTGGCGATCATCATCCCCAGCGTGGTGCCCGCTGTCACCGCCACCGCATCGTGGAAGCGCGCGCCCAGTGCGATCGTGGCCACCTGCGTCTTGTCGCCCATCTCGACGAGGAAGAACGCCACCAGCGTCGTCAGGAACGGCCCGAAGCGGCCGGGCTTCTCCTCCTCGTCATCGAGCTTGTCGGGGATCAGCGTCCACAGGCCCATGGCGATGAACCCCGCCGCCACGGCATAGCGGAACCACAGGCCATCGAGCAGCGAGGCCGCCGTGGCGCCGACCAGCGCGGCGAGGAAGTGGTTGGCCAGCGTGGCGCAGAGGATGCCCAGCACGATCGGCCAGGGCTTGCGGAAGCGGGTGGCGAGCACGATGGCGAGCAGCTGGGTCTTGTCGCCGATTTCCGCGAGCGCGACGATCGCGGTGGAAGTGGTCAGGGCTTCGATCATGAACGGTTCCGGGGCCGGGCAGCGGTTCGACACAACGGCACCGCGCCCTCCCGCCCGGCCTGAGCGGAAAGCATGGTGCCATTGGTCTCGCCCGGAAGGCCCCCGCAAGGGCCGCTCCGCCTGCGCCATGGCCTCTCGGCCAAGCATGTTGACGCGCCGTCTCCGGCATGGGACCGCGCGATGTCCTGATGGCAGGACGGGCGCGGTGGCTACTCCCCAAGTAACGGGAGCCGGTTACGCCCCGCGCGCGGCGGACGCAAGCCCCAACGCGCTCACTTCTTCCCGACGGGCTTCACCGCCTTCTCGCGCGAAAGCCGCGTCATCAGCAGCGCGGCGCGCTTGGCCTGCCGCCAGATGCTGGGCACATCGGTGGTTTCGGCGGGCGAATGATCGCCGGTGCTGGCGGGGCCGAGGCCGACCAGCCCGTCGACGTCGGCCGCCACGAACGAGATGTCACCCGCGCCGCGCTTCAGCGGATCGAGCGGGGCCATCGCCGGCAGGCCCAGCGTTTCGTTCACGCCGTTGAGCCGCGCCAGCAGCGCCTGGTTGCCCGGCGTCGGCGCCATCGGCGGATAGCCTTCCTCGAACGTGATGGCCGCCTGCGCGCCCGGCCAGGTGCGCGCCACGATCGCGCGCATCCGCTCCATCGCCCGCCGGTCCTGCTCGGGGCTGAGCGAGCGCAGGTCTCCACGCGCGATCGCCTTGGCCGGCACGATATTGGTCTTGCCCGCCGCCGCAACGTGCGCCGCGTCGGGCGCGAGCGTGGCCTCGGCCCCGCCCGCGATCAGGCCGACGTTCAGCGTCAGGTTCGGTTCGGGCACTTCCTCGCGGATCGCGGCGATGATGCGCGCGGCGGCATAGATCGCGCCATCGCCCATCGCGGGCGAGAACACCGCGCTCGAATGGCCCGACTTCGCAGTGACGGTCAGCGTCCACGAATTGGACGAACGCCGCGCGATCGAGCCCATGTCCTTGCCGTCTTCCCGGGACAGCCCCTCGAAATCGAGCGCCGCGTCGGCGCGCCGGCCGGCCGCGACCAGATCGGCGCGCGCCACCGTGGTCGGCTCGCCCGCGTCCTCCTCGTCGCCGGTCAGCACCACCTCGATATTGGCGTCCTTGAGCGTGCCCGCCGTCTGCATCGCGCGCAGCGCGGCGATCATCACCGCCATGCCGCCCTTGTCGTCGGCCACGCCGGGGCCGGTGGCCTTGTCGCCCTTCAGCGCGAACGTCTGGAACGGCGAATCCGGTTCGAACACGGTATCGAGATGGCCGATCAGCAGCAGGCGCTTCGTGCCCTTCGCGCCCTGGTGCGTCAGGATCAGGTGCCCGGCGCGCCCGGTCTGCTCCATCGGCACCCAGCGCGCGGCAAAGCCCAGCGCGGTGAATTCGGGCGAGACGATGTCGCGCACCTTGCGCACGCCTTCGAGGTTCCGGCTGCCCGAATTCTGGTTCACCATTCGTTCGAGCAGCGCCAGCGTGCGCGCCTGTTCGGCATCGACCGTGGCGATCATCCGCTGTTCCGCCGGCGTGACGGGCGCGGCCAGCGCCAACCCGCTCCCCAGTGCGCCGACAACCAGCGCTGCGCCGATGATGGAACCCGCAAACTGATGATACCGCATCGAAATCCCCGTCCAGTTCAGCGGCGCACGTTGCCGCCCGGTCCGGCGGCGGGCAAGGCCCTTTGCGCAATTTCCTTGCTTTTCGAACCAATCGCGCTTATGTGCGCCGCAGCAAGACCGGCGGCCCCGTGCCGCAAGCCGCGTCAGCGTGAGATTCCGCCTCCATTTGCCGAGGGCATTTGCGAAAGGCGCGATCCGGCCCGGCCCCACGGTCTCTTGCCTCACGGCTTCCCCTTTCACGCATGGGTCGCATGGTACGACCCCTGCCGCGCCCGCGATTCTTCGCGGAGCGCCAACGAAAGCATTGTTTTTTCATGTCCTATTTTAGCGATCTCGGCCTTGCCGAGCCCATTCTGCGCGCGCTCGAAAGCAAAGGCTACAACGATCCCACTCCCATCCAGCGCCAGTCGATTCCGGCGCTGCTCGAAGGCCGCGACCTGCTGGGCATCGCCCAGACCGGCAC
>NZ_DDFB01000050.1:9122-9275 GCF_002336885.1 Novosphingobium sp. UBA1939
GCCCACCCGCGAACTCGCCGCGCAGATCGCCGACAACATGAAGGGCTACGCCAAGAACCTGAATCTCTCGGTCGATTGCGTGTTCGGTGGCGTGCCCATCGGCAAGCAAGCCCGCCGGCTGGTGCCGGGCATCGACATCCTCGTCGCCACGCC
>NZ_DDFB01000145.1:0-5783 GCF_002336885.1 Novosphingobium sp. UBA1939
TCGGCATTCTCGGCGGCGGCCAGCTGGGCCGGATGCTGGCGCTGGCGGCGGCGAACCTCGGCTATCGCTGCCATGTCTATGCGCCGGAAGCGGATTCGGTCGCGGCCGATGTCAGCGCCGCGTTCACGCAAGGGCGCTATGACGACGAGGCCGCACTGGCCGCCTTCGCCGCGCAATGCGCGGTGGTGACGTACGAGTTCGAGAACGTCGCCGCCGGGCCGCTGGCTGCGATCGGCGAACATGCGCCGCTGCATCCGCCGGTCCGCGCGCTGGAAGTGGCGCAGGACCGGGTGAACGAGAAGAGCTTCGTCGAGGCGCTGGGCGGCCGCCCAGCGCCGTGGGCGCAAGTCGATTCCGCCGCCGACCTGGCCGCCGCGATCGCGCGGATCGGCGCGCCCGGCATCCTCAAGACGCGGCGCGACGGCTATGACGGCAAGGGCCAGTGGCGGATCATGGACCCGGCCGACGCCGCCGGGCTGGACCTGCCCGCGGTGCCGCTGATCTACGAAGGCTTCGTGCGCTTCGCGGGCGAGTTCTCGGTGATTCTGGTGCGCGACGCGGCCGGCGACGTGCGCTTCTGGGATTCGGCGCAGAATGAGCACGACAGTGGCATCCTGGCCCGTTCGACCGTGCCCGCGCCCACGTTCATCACGGCGCAGGTGGACGCGGCGCGCGCGCTGGCGGCAAAAGTGGCCGACGCCTTGGACTATGTGGGCGTGTTGACGCTGGAATTCTTCGCCACGGCGGACGGCCCGGTGTTCAACGAGATGGCCCCGCGCGTCCACAATTCCGGGCACTGGACGATCGAGGGCGCGCTGGTCAGCCAGTTCGAGAACCATATCCGCGCGATCTGCGCTCTGCCGCTGGGCAGCACGGCGCTGGCGGCGAAGGGTGCGGTGATGGACAACCTGATCGGCGATGCCGCGCGCGACTGGGCGCAGATCCTGTCCGATCCCGCCAACCACCTTCACCTTTATGGCAAGGCGGCGGTCCGTCCCGGACGCAAGATGGGCCACGTCACCCGGCTGATCCTGTAATGGCGCAGGCCCTGGTCCTGATCTACGCGCGCGCCGCCAACGGCACGATCGGTCGGGACAACGCGCTGCCCTGGCACCTTCCGGCGGACCTGCGGCGGTTCAAGGCGCTGACCATGGGCAAGCCGATGATCATGGGCCGCAAGACGTTCGAGAGCTTTCCCGCGCCGCTGCCCGGCCGCCGCCATATCGTGCTGACGCGCGATGCCGGCTGGCAGGCGGAAGGGGCCGAAGTGGTCCACGATGTACCGGCGGCACTGGCGCTGGCCGGCGATGGCGATGTGGCCGTGGTCGGCGGCGCGGAGATCTACCGCCTGTTCCTGCCGCTGGCCGCGCGGGTGGAACTGACCGAAGTCCATGCCGATGTCGCGGGCGACACGGTGATGCCCCCCCTTGGCCCCGAATGGCGGGAGCTTGCGCGCGAGACGCACCCGGCCGAAAAGGGACGCCCGGCGTTCGCTTTCGTGACGCTGGAAAGGGGGAGGGGCTGAACCATGCGTCGTTGGGTGGCGATTGCACTGGGTGTGACCGGATTGGCGGCGGCGGCGTTCTTCGGGCCGCTGCCGGCCTTCGTCGAATCGCAGATGAACCGGATCGACGGGCAGCCGCTGATCGCGGTCAGTGACCGGGCGCGGGAACTGCACCGATCGCTGCGGATCGTCGATCTGCATGCCGATACGCTGATGTGGCGGCGCGACCTGCGCGACCGGGCGCGGCGCGGGCATGTCGATCTGCCGCGGCTGGAAGAGGGCAATGTCGCGCTGCAGGTGTTCTCGTCGGTCTCCAAATCGCCGCGCGGCCTCAATTACGATGCCAATCCGGCGGACAGCGACACGCTGGGCGCGCTGGCGGTGGCGCAGTTGCAGCCGGTGCGGACGTGGAATTCCTTGGCCGAACGCACGCTGTGGCACGGGCAGAAGCTGGACCGCGCGGTCGCGGCCTCGGGCGGGATGCTGCTGAAAGTCAGCGACGATGCCTCGCTCGATCTGCTGCTGGCCCGGCGCGGGAACAAGGCGCAGCCGGTGGGCGCGATGCTCTCGATCGAGGGGCTGCACGATCTGGAAGGCAAGGCGGAGAACCTCGACCGGTTCTATGCCGCCGGCTTCCGCATGGCGAGCCTGACGCATTTCTTCGACGATGAACTGGCCGGATCGATGCACGGGCTGAAGAAGGGCGGGCTGACTCCGTTCGGCCGGCAGATCGTGCGGCGAATGGAAGACAAGGGCATGATCGTGGACATCGCGCATCTCAGCCACGCCGGCGTGGCGGACGTGCTGGCGATGGCGCGGCGGCCGGTGGTTTCCAGCCACGGCGGGGTGCAGGCGACCTGCAAGGTCAACCGCAACCTGACCGACGACGAGATTCGTGGGCTGGCGCGCACCGGCGGGCTGATCGGCATCGGCTATTGGGACGCGGCGGTCTGCGATACCAGCCCCCGCGCCACCGCCAAGGCTATGCGCCACGTGCGCGATCTTGTCGGGATCGACCATGTCGCGCTAGGCAGCGATTTCGACGGGGCGACCACGACCCGGTTCGATACCGCGCAACTGGAACAGGTAACCCAGGCCCTGATCGACGAAGGTTTCAGCGAGGACGAGATTCGCGCGGCGATGGGCGGCAATGCCCTGCGCGTGATTCGCGCGGGCTTGCGGCCGATGGCCTCCGCGTCGGCCGGGGCCACGGCAGAGGCGCATCGATGACGCGAATCGACGCGCGCGATCGCGCGCCGGATCATCTGCGCGGGGCGGTGATCGCGCTCGGCAATTTCGACGGGTTCCATCTCGGCCATCAGGCGGTGGTGGGCGAGGCGGTGCGCCAGGCGCGGGCGCAAGGCCGCCCGGCGATCGTCGCCACGTTCGATCCGCACCCGGTGCGCCATTTCCAGCCCGATGCGCCGCCATTCCGGCTGACCACGCTGGACCAGCGCGAGGAACTGTTCGCTGCCGCCGGGGCCGATGCCATGCTGGTCTTCGCCTTCGACGGGACGCTGGCCGCCACCACGGCGGAGGAATTCGTGCGCGGGCTGCTGGTCGATCGGCTGGGCGCGGCGGGCGTGGTCACGGGCGAGGATTTCACCTTCGGAAAGGGGCGCGGCGGCAACGTGCGCGTGCTGGCGGAACTGGGCGCGGAAAGCGGGCTGACGGCGCGCGCGGTCGGCCCCGTGGTGGAAAGCGGCGAAGTCGTCTCCTCCAGCCGCATCCGCGCCGCGCTGCAGGCCGGCGATTGCGCCACCGCCACGCGGCTGCTGACGCGGCCCTTCGCGATCCGGGGCATGGTGCAGCACGGCGACAAGCTGGGGCGCACGATCGGCTTTCCCACCGCCAACCTGCCGCTCGGCAGCTATCTGCGCCCGCGCTACGGCATCTATGCCGTCACTGGCCGCATGCCCGATGGGCGCGTGGTGCAGGGCGCAGCCAACATCGGCATCCGCCCCACCTTCGATCCGCCCAAGGAACTGCTGGAACCCACTTTCTTCGACTGGTCCGGCGACCTCTATGGCCAGGAGATCGAGGTGGCCTTCCACCACTTCCTGCGGCCCGAGGCGAAGTTCGATTCGCTCGATGCGCTGGTCGAACAGATGAACCGCGATTGCGACGAGGCGCGGCGGCTGCTGGCGGCGGGGTAGCATCGGGTGCCACGGCCCACCCCCGGCCCCTCCCGCAAGCGGGAGGAGAGGAAATGCGCGACACACCCCCTCCCGCAAGCGGGAGGGGAGCGAGACTTGCCGGACCGCAGGGCCGGCTAGTCGCAGCGGGGTGGGCTGATGCCTTCTATGCCAAACCATCGCGCAATTGCAGGAATCCCCGCGCGCCGCTAAGGCCCGCCGATCATGACCGAACAGCGCGACTACCGAAGCACCGTCTTCCTGCCGAAGACCGATTTCCCGATGAAGGCCGGACTCCCGCAGAAGGAGCCGGGCATTCTCGCGCGCTGGCAGGAACAGGACCTCTACCGCCGCTTGCGCGATGCCCGCGCCGGGCGCGAGAAGTTCATCCTCCACGATGGCCCGCCCTATGCCAATGGCGACATGCACATCGGCCATGCGCTGAACCATATCCTGAAGGACATGGTCTGCCGCACGCAGAGCCTGCTGGGCAAGGACGCGCCCTATGTGCCCGGCTGGGACTGCCACGGCCNNATCGAATGGAAGGTCGAGGAGGAATACCGCAAGAAGAAGAAGAACAAGGACGAGGTTCCCCCGCGCGAATTCCGCGCCGAATGCCGCGCCTATGCCCAGAAGTGGGTGGACGTGCAGCGCGAACAGTTGAAGCGGCTCGGCATCAACGGGGACTGGGACCACCCGTACCTGACGATGGACTTCCAGGCGGAGGCCACCATCGTCGGTGAGCTGCTGAAGTTCGCCGAGAACCAGATGCTCTATCGCGGCGCCAAGCCGGTGATGTGGAGCCCGGTGGAAAAGACCGCGCTCGCCGAAGCGGAAGTGGAATACGAGGACATCGTCTCGACCCAGGTGGACGTGGCGTTCGAGATCACGAGGGCGCCGAATTGCCCTGAACTGGTCGGCGCCCATGCGGTGATCTGGACGACGACGCCGTGGACGATCCCGGTGAACCAGGCGTTGGCCTATGGGCCGGATGTCCGTTATCTCGTTTATCGATTCAGCGGGAAGAGGATCATATTCGCTGCCGAACTTGAGAAGTCAGTGTTCGAAAGGCTGAAGGTTCGATTTGAACCGGCCTCCAATAGCGATATCGGCTTCGACGATCTCTCATTCGAAAGAGAGATTAAAGGTTCCGACCTCGCCGGTGCCGTCGCGCAGCACCCCATGGCGGCGCAATTCCCCGAAAGCTCGTTTTTCACGAAGGATCGCCCGCTGCTTGCCGGCGATTTCGTCACCACTGACAGCGGCACCGGCCTTGTCCACATGGCGCCCGACCATGGCGAGGACGACTTCCTGCTGTGCAAGGCCCACGGGATCGATCCGGTGTTCGCGGTCGAGGGCGATGGCAAGTACCGCGCGGACTGGGCGTGGCTGGGCGGCGAAGGCAGCGTCATCAACCCCAAGTTCAACGCGCCCGACGGGCCGATCTGCACCGCGCTGCGCGAGGCGGGCGGGCTGCTGGCGGCGAGCGCGGACTACAAGCATTCCTACCCGCATTCGTGGCGCTCCAAGGCCAAGGTGATCTTCCGCTGCACGCCGCAATGGTTCGTGCCGATGGACCGGGTGATGACGCACATCTCGCCCAAGACGCCGGGCGAGAACCGTTGGGAAACCGAAGGCGGCGCGATCAACCCGGCGGAGGAAGCGCTGTGCGCCGCGCCCACGCTGCGGCAGGCGGCGATGGCCGCCATCGCCGAAACGCGCTTCGTGCCCGAAAAGGGCCGCAACCGTATCGGCGCGATGGTGGAAGGCCGGCCCGACTGGGTGCTCAGCCGCCAGCGCGCGTGGGGCGTGCCGATCACGCTGTTCGTCGAGCGCAAGACCGGCCAGTACCTCGTCGATCCGGCGGTGAACGACCGCATCGTCAACGCCATCCGCGCCGAAGGCGTCGATGCCTGGTCGGACGAGGCGGCGCAGGACCTGCTGGGGCCGGACTACAAGGCCGAAGACTACGAGCGCGTGGCCGACATCCTGGACGTGTGGTTCGATTCGGGCAGCACCCATGCCTTCGTGCTGGAATCGGGCCGCTGGCCCGACCTGCTGCGGCCCGAAGGCTATCAGGGGCCGCACGCCGACCTCTATCTGGAAGGATCGGACCAGCACCGCGGCTGGTTCCAGTCCTCGCT